>NZ_JAMPLL010000027.1:0-48111 GCF_039962495.1 Leptolyngbya sp. AS-A5
GCAGTGTAAAGCGTGGTGCCGAAGTTCGATGAGAATTACCTGCCGAAGATAACTGAGAATCGGGTGCCGAAGTTACGTGAGAATCACCTGCCGAAGTTTATGCAATTTTGCAACTGATTCTACATCTCAGAAATACTGATACTGTGACAGGCCAATGTTTGATTTGATGAACTGCTGTAGAGATGTAAAGCAACTTTGAGTTGATCGAAGGATTGAGCCTACTATCAAAGCAACGGTTCAGTGTTCCATTTTCCCCGATACACAGGTTTCGTCTGTGATTCCGACAACGGTAGAAGATAGCGCACTGCAACCCCCTTTCAGCAGCAGGGCTAGAAGGGGGGATTTAGGGGGCAGGTCGGTTCAAATCAAAGCGAAAAAACTCATCGAGCTGACGTTAATTCAGGCACAGTATTACATCAAGCTGCATGGAATTACAAGGGAAGTACGTTAACCTCTCAATTTCTGAGTATTCTCAACCAAGCTCTGAGCAAAGGCATCAAAGCGCTTCGACAATCCTTCATCGAGTAACTTACCGTCTTCGCTAAATGCCTTCCAAGCTTGTCCAACCGCAACCTGTTCAGGAATTGTCCAAGCGTGAATCCAACGTAAAATAATCCGCAGATCATTCAGAGAATTGTTATTCGACTGTCCACCTAAGACACTAATCACGCCGGTTACTTTTCCGGTGAATTCCTCAAATCCCATTAAATCAAGCGCGTTTTTCAGCACACCGCTAACGCTGCCATGATACTCCGGTGTCGCTAAAATCACGGCATCTGCTTCACTGACAGCCTGTTTAAGCTTTGCAACCCCTGGATAATCCGGATAATCGTCGCTACCATCACAGAAGGGTAGGTCAAGCGATCGTAAATCCAAGATCTCTACCTCTGCACCCAGAGCTGCAACGCGATCGGTGGCAACTTTCAGCGCTTTCTGACTGTATGAGCCTGGTCTTAAGCTTCCTGCAATGCCAACTACTTTTACCATTGAGCTGATTCCTTGGAGACGATATGCTATTATCATAGACAAAACAAACTCGTAATGACTACGCCTTAAGCTGTAATTTAGCGATTCGGTTAAAACGACAGGAGAATTTTCAATGACGCAAGCAGTTCAACTCACTCAGTTAGACGATCCTCAAGAATGGGATTTGTCTGATCTCTATCGAGGTTTTGACGATCCGAAGTTGACGCAGGATCTAGAGGCGTTGCAGACGCAAGCCAGCGAATTTCGCGACTCATTTCGCGGCAAAGTTAAAGAGTTAACAGCAGAACAGTTAGCCGAATGTTTTAAAGCGTTAGAAGCGATCGCCGAAAAATCAGGCTATCTCTACGCTTTCCCATCCCTGATTTTTTCCGCCGACACGCGCAACACCGAAGCAAAGCAATTCCTCGACAAAGTAATGGAAGCGCTGACCGGAGTTGAAAACCAACTACTGTTCTTTGATTTAGAGCTTCAAAGTTTAGAGGCAGATAAGTTTGATCAACTACAAAAAGCTTCAGTGCTCTCAACCTATCAACACTATCTAAACCGAATTGCAAAATATCGTCCGCACACGCTGTCTGAAGAAGTAGAACAAACTCGTAATCAGGATAGTTTGACTGGACGGCAAGCCTTTATTCAACTGCGATCGGTGCATCTCGGTGAACAAGAATATGAGCCGGTCACGACTCCAGACGGTCGCACGGTCAATACTGAATCCGAACTGAGTGCGCTGCTGTATCATCCTGATCCAGAGATTCGCACTGCTGCTTATCAATCGGTTCGCAAAGTGATGAAGCAGCACAATTCGCTGTATGCCTACATCATGAATACGGTTGCCCAGGATCACAAGCTGGAAAACCAGATGCGCGGCTATGAGTCAACGCTGCATAAGCAATTGCTAGCTGATGAAGTGTCTGAACCAGTGTTCCGGGCAATTATGACGGGAACGGGCGATCGCTTTGATTTATTCCAGCGCTACTACCAGCTAAAAGGTCAAGCATTGGGTCAAAAGATTCGGACTGCTGATCTTTACGCCCCTTGGACAACCGAAAGCGCTCCCCCTGTAACTTACAAAGCGGGTGTTGAGACTTTACTGTCTGCCTTGGATCAGTTCGATCCGAACTATGCTCGACGTGCAGAAGAGTTCTTCTTGAACAACTGGGTGGATGCGAAGGTGCGTCCCGGTAAACGGGGGGGTGCATTCTGCTCCTACACCTACGGCAAACATAGTTATCTATTGATGTCGTACACCGATGACTATAATTCGCTGTTTACCTTGGCGCATGAGATGGGTCACGGGCTGCACTTTGCTTGGATTGACGATCGCCAAACTTATTTCAATAGTAATCCGCCAATGGTGCTAGCAGAAATTGCTTCAACCTTTAATGAACTCCTACTACTGGATTATTTGTTGAAGCAGGCGAAAGACGATAAAGCATTGACTAAATCGTTGATCACTCGACAGCTTGAAGATCAATTGAATCTACTGTTCCGGCAGAGTACGATCAGCCGATTGGAATTGGCAATCCACGATCGAGCGGCTCAAGGTAGCTTTGATCAGACCTTTGTGAATGGGGAATGGATGAAGCTATATCAGACCTTGTGTGGCGATGCGGTTGAAGTGCTGCCTGAGCATCAGTATGACTGGGCACGGATTGGACATATCTATTTCAAGCCGTTCTACTGTTATCAGTACACTGCATCGAACATTGTCAGCCTTGCTTGCTATCAGAAGTATCTTGAAGTTGGTAAAGACTTTATTCCGGGTTACTTGGAGCTTCTAGCAGCAGGAGGTAGCTTAGATCAAGTGACTGCACTGCGGCAATATGTGGGTGTGGATATTGAAGATCCAGCCACGATTCGAGGTGCATTGACTTATGTTGAGAAGCTGTTAGATCAGTTACAAGCAAGCCTGTAGTTTAACAGAAAGACCTTCGATCGTTGATCGAAGGTCTTTTTATCGACATTCGATAGATTCTTGGCTTCGGTTTGAGCAGCTTCTTGTCTCCCAAATCAGGACTTTGAAGAGATACACTCAGCTTGCTGAAAGGGGTTAACTCTTCAGAGAAGGTTCGCGTTCAGGCATCAGTCTTGACATCAGTTCGAGGTGGCGAAGCCTAGAGCCGAACACTAATACGACGATCGGCGGTAAAAGCACTGTTAGCGTAGACAGAATGCTGAAAATAGAAACTCCGCTTCCTGCTCCTCGATAGATCAGATTGCTTGATAAACTAAACGCTAAGCTCGCTAAAGCAAGCACAGGCGAAGTGAGATTAACAGCCGCGATCGGTAGCAAAATCGAAGCATACCAGGGCATCACCCAAGGTGTCGCAAACAAAATCAGCACCAATGTTACCCAACCAATATCCGAGATTAAATTAGTTTCGGAGTAGCGCCGTTTTAGATAAGACTTGAGTAACGTAATTCCATAGAAAGCGGCAAATCCTAGAGTTGTCAGGCGCGTAAATAGAGAAAGTAGGTTTTGCTTGGTTTCGATCGCCATTCCAGGAAAGTATGACAGTGATGCACTTAGAAGATAATGAAACGACAGCGCTGTTTTGTCTGTAACTCCTGGATTCAGTAGGCTTCTCCAAGCTTCGATCGTCGGTAGAGCCGTCAGACTTACGACTAGAATGACTGCGATCGAGGTTAGGATAGACACTCCAATGTCTTTCCAGCGGCGATTTAATAGTAGAAAACTGAACACAAACGGCAACCAAATAATCGGTAACGTTTTTTCCAAAAATCCTAACCAAACCATTAATACAAGCAGGGAATACTTACGCTGCTGTAAGAAAAGCAGTAAAAGCAGCAAAGCATTTGCAACAAACACATCGATATGAGCGCAGAGTAAATGCTCAGTCAGCAATAGTGGATTTACTAAGTAAGCAATAGTAATTTTGCTTCGCCAAGCAGAGTTCTTTAGCAATGCCCAAACTAGAAATCCATTAACCGCATGAAATATCAGACAAAGCAGTTTGAAGAAATAAATCCCTGCCACTAAGTTAACTTTCACAACTGCTGCTGCCGCCATGAAAATCAACTGTGAAACAGGGCCATAAGTTGAAGACTGTGACCATGCAAGAAATGAAGATAAGCTAGAAGAAAAACTATCCGCAGAATTGAGATAAGGATTCACTCCAGCTAATCCCATCAGCCCATAGTGAAGATATTGATAGATATCGAATGTGCGTGGATAGGTCAGAAATGGTACGACTAAAAATAGAGCACAAACGCTCAAGATCTTGTTAAAGCTTGGAAAATTCTCTTTTTGCTTCTGAATTAACCACAGAATATAGACGATCGTTGCTCCAATAAACTCTAGATTGATGCGCAATCGCGTAAGCTGATTGGGAAAAGGTTTATGGTGATCCTGAAGATTTGAAAGCACACTATGAAGATTGCTCCAGCCTAGAAAGCTAAGCTCAAGGCAAAATAATATCGTAAATACGGCTCCAAAAGTGAACAGTGCTTTCTTCTTTGTCATAACATTTGATTGAGTTGAAACGACGAGTAACTATAGAACTGATCTATTTCATCTTCGGCTGAGAAACACCCAGAATGTCTGCATATTGCTGCGTACAGGTCGCCCAAGTGAATTGATTTAACCACTCAGGATCAATGATACGCTTTGGAGCCGCTAAGGTCTTGAGAATTGCTGCCGCGATCGCATCACTATCTCCAACTGGGGTAAGTTCACCGTAGCGACCTTGAGCTAAAATTTCAGCCGGCCCACTTTTACAATCGGTGGATATGATCGGAGTTCCCAGTGCCATTGCCTCGACTAAAACGGTGGGCAATCCTTCCCACTCAGAAGACAGTGCCAACATAGCTGCTTTTGCCATGTAAGCATAAGGATTTTGAGTAAACCCAAGTAAAGCCACATCATTCGATAAGCTTAAGCTTTCAATCAATTCGATCAGCCGTTCCCTTTCAGGGCCATCACCCAAGATTGCTAACCGAGCCGGTCGAACTTGCCGAACTTGAGCAAAAGCACGAATCAAGGTCGGAAAATCTTTTTGCTGATGCAACCTGCCGACTGCCAGAACAACGGGTGGTTCTCCAGACCGAAACCACGGATGCTCGACAGGTTCTTGCGCCAGCGTGAATAATTCAGGCAGAATAATCGGGTTATAGATGACTTGAATGCGATCGCGCTTCAACCGAGTAATTCGGCTCAAATCCTCAGCCACTCCATGAGACACAGCAACAATCTCATCGGCCCAGGGATAAAATAGCCGGGCAGCAAGCGGAGTAAGCCGAACAGATAGCTGAGGAATGCGCTTTGACTCGATCGACAAGTGATTATGTTCTGTCACAACGATTCGAGTCGATACCCCTGCTAGGCGCTTTGCCCAGAGTGCAATCTCACAAGGGTAATGTAGTGCTGCGAGTAGTCGTTCTGGCTGAACTTGTCGAAGATAGCGAACTAATTTCGGCAAACTCAGCGGCACCCACTTTGCCTGGAGATCAACAATGCGAATCTCAGGAGGAACTTGTGATAGATAATGTCCTGACGCTCTAGCCAATACCAAATCGACGCTTAAACCACGATCGATAAAGCCTCGGGCTAGATTGAGCAATACTTTTTCTGCTCCACCTCCATGCAATTCGCGCAGAAAAATTGCAACATCAGGAGCAGTTTGAGATGTTCGATCAGGCTGTAAAGTTTGAGATTGAGGACTGTGCTTCTGGAGATTGACGGTCATAGAGTTAGTCTAGAGAGTAAAAAAGCTAGGGCGGACAGGCTGCTACAAAAGCAATTATCTTGCTAACAATTGCTTTGTTTTCATCAGAAGCACTTGTGAGTGATCAGGAGGGAAGGAAACAAATGCGGCGATTTTCACCAATGCTGTCAGCATTCTCTTCCACTCGAACACTGTCGAGAAGTCGTTTGCGATCGCGTTCCAAAGAAATCGAGCCGCACACAATCCGTTTTGCCGACTTGGGATAGATCCTAGTGAATTGAAGGTGAGATAGCGGTAGAGAACAGAAAGGCTGCGCTTTTTCAGGTGCTGTAGGGAGATGGGTGCTTGGTTAAATGCCGCTTCAATGAAGTGCAAACCTTCTGCCTCCATTTTTAGGAAGTTCGATGACATCGAACCCGCCGTAACTCGATACAGCACTTGAGGCAAAGGCACTGCAACAAACTCGTAGTGAGCAGACAACCGCAACCACATATCCCAGTCGGCTACGGAAGATAACGCTGGATCAAAGCCACCCGTATCAGCAAAGGCTTGCCGACGAATCAAAGGATTAGAGCCATTTTCTAAAAGATTGTGCAGCAATAGCTTTTCATAGATATTGCCCGATGCCGTAACATGATTTCCGGCGTAAAAGAACTTGCCATTCTGGTCAATGTAATCCACCCAGCTATAGGCGACTGCTGCTTGAGGGTTCTTCTGCAATGCTTTGTACTGTGCTTCCAGCTTGTCCGGCGTCCAGAGGTCGTCCGCATCGAGAAAGGAAACGTACTCTCCCGTTGCTTGAGCAAACCCACGATTGCGGCTCGTTGATACGCCTGCATTCTTGTAGGAGAACACTTTAACTCGTGGATCTGTGACGCTAGAAACTACGTTCAAGGTCGAGTCTTTTGAACCATCATCGACCACAATCACTTCAAAGTCTGTGAAAGTTTGATTTAGCACAGACTGAATTGTTTCCTGGACTGTCTTCTCGCTATTGAATGCTGGGATGATTACAGAAATGTCTGGCATCTTCTTCACCTAACTTTGTGTGCTGATTGGCTTAGGCTTTTTTGCTATCTCTAAACGAACGATTCGCTTTGCTGCTTTGATCGCTGCATATGAGTGTCCAGGCGGCAGAAGAGCCACCAAGGATACCTTTGCTAAGACTCTTAAGACGGTTTTCCAACCGAGGAGCATAGATGGGTTATTTGCGATCGCGTTCCAGAAAAATCGCGCTGCAATCAGCCCGTTTTGCCGCTTCGGAGAGCCTTCAAACGCCTTAAAGGTGAGATAGTGATAAAGATTAGCAATAGCATTACGTTTTAGGTATTGTAGGGATTGAGGTGCTTGACTAAACGCTTTTTCAATCATTCGCAAACTTCCTGTTTCCATTCTTTGAACGTTACAAGACACGGAATTACTGGACATCCGATATAGAACTTGAGGCGAAGGCACTGCAACAAACTCATAACGAGCAGACAACCGCAACCACATCTCCCAGTCTTCTCCGAAAGCTAGCGTTGGATCAAAGCCGCCTACATCAGCAAAAGCTTGCCTACGAATTAGCGGATTAGACCCGTTTTCTAAAAGGTTATTTAGCAATAGTTGCTCATAAATTTTGCCGTTTGCTGTGACGTGGTTCGCGGAGCGAAAGAACTTCCCGTCCTGATCGATGTAGTCCACCCAGCTATAGGCGACTGCTGCTTGAGGATGTAACTGTAATGCCTGATATTGTGCTTCGAGCTTGTTTGGTGTCCACAGGTCATCCGCATCGAGAAAGGAAATGTACTCTCCTGTTGCATGAGCGAATCCGCGATTGCGGCTCGTTGATACTCCTGCATTGTTGTAGGAAAATACCTTGACTCGTGTGTCTGTGATACTGGAAACCACGCTTAAGGTAGAGTCTTGTGACCCATCATCGATCACAATGATCTCTAGCTCTGTGAAGGTTTGATTCAACACGGACTGGACTGTTTCTGTGATAGTATGTTCGCCATTGAACACTGGAATGATTACAGAAATTACGGGCATCTTCTTCACCTAACAATATAAATGTATTTGCTTAGTACAAGGAGCTAGCACGCTTACTTTCTAAATCACTGGATTCATCAGAATTGCCTTCGTTAGTACCCACAGACAAAACCTGCACGATCGTGTCTGCTACAGCGTCCCAATTTAATTGAGTTCTGATTTTATGGCGTGCAGCTTGAGACATTGACTCTAGACGAGCAGGATGGCTCAGGAGATCAATCATAGCGGCTGCTAGTGCGTCAGGTGTGAGCTGGTCAAGCACGATTCCATTGTGCTGATGATCTACAATCTCTGGCATTCCGTCCCGATCGCTCACGATGCAGGGCACACCATAATTCATCGCCTCCATAATAAAGCGCGGAAAAGGATCACAAGGAGCAGGAGCAGCCACGATATCGGAAGCAAGAAACAACTGCTTTAGTTGTTCGCGTGAAATGTCTCCTGGATTTTCAACCCCCGCCCGTTGCTTGAGTAGCTTTCTGCCAACTAGCACTAATTTTGCATCTGGCAAAACTTGTCTGACCTGCTCGAAAGCAGCGAGAACGAGGTCCCCACCTTTACGCTCAAAGTCCGACCCGTTAAATAGAATCTGCTGGCTACCAAAGTTTTTTTTGCCTTGATAAGGCTCCAGAAAATCACCGGCTCCACCCACTACAGTGATGTGATCGGACGGAATTTGATAATCTTCAATTAGCGATCGCCGCACTACATGACTTTGAACAAATAGATGCTTGGCTTTCTCGAAGAGTTGTTGTTCGCACTCAAGCCATTCCTCTCGTTGTGTGCGGTTGAGAAAGTAACCCCAAGGAATTTCACTCTTTTCAGAAAGGCGCATTGTATAGTCTAACAACAAGACATAAGAGATATCTTGCTGATCCCACAACGGACTAAAGGTATTAAGAAGGTGGAATACAAAATCTGGTTTGTACTCTAGCTGCTTAATTGCCTGCTCAAACCGCCGAGATTTAGCAATAAACTCTCGTTTGTTTTTTTCATATAAAGTGTCTGCTTTGCTCTTGGAGAAGACCCTCAAAGCGTAGAGATATTTCAATAGTAGTCTTGGTATTTTTGCGTCATACCACTCGTTTTCGCGCTGCAAAATTTGTACCTGATTACAGCGCGAAGCTAAAGCTTGAAAAAGAAAATTGTGTCTCGCTATATAGGGAGCTTCTCCGGTTGCCAGAATATTAGCTTGTAGCATTTTAGGTTTTACCTCTTGTGATTGTGATTAATTATTTCTGATCGTTGTGTTATGCAGGCTCTCGCAGTCTCACAGATGCTCGATCGCTTCGATCTGCTTCCGCCGTAGCAAAGATTGTATGTGCAATTTGATCCGCGATCGTGTTCCAGTTCAACTGCGTTTTCATTTTGCGTCGTGCTGCCTGAGACATCACAGTTAGCTTCTGGGGGCCATTGAGCGTATTGATCATCACTTCTGCTAGTTGTTCTGGTGTTATTTGATCGATAACAATTCCATTGATGTCGTGATCCACAATCTCCGGCATTCCATCGCGATCGGAAACAATGCAAGGAGTACCATAGTTCATCGCTTCCATTAAAAAAGTTGGGAAGGGATCGCAATAGGCAGGGGCAACGACTAGATCGGATTGCAGAAATAACTGATGCAAGTCCGAACGCGAGGCGATATGACCTGGATTCACAATGCCTGCTTCTTCAAACGGCAGTTTTTTACCCACAACGACAAGCTTAGCTTCGGGGATCACGCGCCGAACTTGTCTGAACGCTGCCAAAACAATCTCTCCGCCTTTGCGCTCAAAATCTGAACCATTAAATAGAATCTGTCGGCTACCGAACGTTTTTTCACCCGCATAAGGTTCCTGAAAATCTCCAGAAGAACCGACAACAGTTATCTTATCCGCAGGCATACCATAGTCCTGAATCAGCGATCGCTTCACCACATGACTCATACTAAAAATATGGGTTGCTCGGTTGTAGGCTAAACGCTCACACTCAAACCAGTCCTGACGGGATCGATCGCTCAAAAAAGTCGCCCAAGCAGACCAATTTCGTTCTGCAAGGGCGGTTGTGTAATCTAGCAACATCGCATAAGGAGTCGTGTTATTCCACACCGGACTATAGGTGCCAAAAATCTGAAGCACGAAATCTGGTGGTTCGCTCAGGTGCTGAATTCTGCGCTCTGCTTGTTGGGACTTGAGTACAAACGCCGTTTTATTCTTTTGAAACACAGCATTCGCTTGACTTAAAGAGCCTGTCCGTAGCGTTAGCAGTCCTTTGAGAACTGTTCTCGGTAACTTGGCTTCGTACCATTCACTTTGCCGAGGCAGAAAGTCTAGCCGACTAAAATGACTTGATAAAGCGTTGAATAGAAACTGGTGACGCTCCAAAAAGATCGATTCACCTGTCACCAAAAGAGATTTAATTTCCATTGTTTTATGGGAGTGTTTTATGCGAGTTAAAGTACAGCCACAAAGGATGAAGACACGACAAGCCAATAAAGTTAGGTGACAATTACATACTGGCTTTGATTGGCTCTGCAACCGATAAAGGAGTAAATCCTTCAGGGCTAATACAAAACCCTTGGCTCAAGTCAGTTAGGCTCGGATCAGCAAGTCGAGGTAGTTTTTCCCAAGCAGCCTGATCCCCAAACTGAGTTTGTAGGTATCGGCTTGACTTCCAATTCATGAAGTGCAGATACATCATTTCCTCACCCGTTTCAACGGTTAATTTACCTTGATACCAAGACCACTTTGTCGGATAGCGGTATGTCCCATCCACCCACGGAAAATCAGACAAAATGGTGCTGAAGCGCTCTTTAAAGAGATGATTTCGCTTGTAGGGATCGAAAACTGCCCACACTCGACGCACAGGCGATGGAAGTCGCCGATGCCCCAGCAGCAACTTGCCGAAAAATGCTTCATCTATCCCCGAAATTAAGGGTTGGCTCATGAGGTCTTGCCAACCGGGGATCTTACGGAAAGCATGAATCCATTGTTCGTTATTCTTGATGAGGAAGAGGTGCCCAGAGACGCGATCGGGATGAGTTGACAAGGTGTTATGGCATAGGGCTTCATCTGTGTAGAACGCTCTTAGATTGCCGTAGATGACATCAATGTCACTAAAGCCAAAATAATCATAACCCTCTAGATAGTCTTGATGAATCACTCCATACGCAGGTCTAAGATTACAGATAGCATAGGGAGATTGGGTGTTGAAGTTAATTCCCAAGCGCTCCGAAGCCATTTGTTGATACTTTGGAAAGCTCATCGGAATAAATCGAACGTTGGTCGGAGCATTCTCAGGAATCGGACAATCTGTAAAGAAAAGCCAATCGATCGTCGGATTCCAGCGGCAAGATTCGAGATAAAACCTAAACCATTCAGGCCACTGACCGAAATAGGGCATTAATAGAATAATCTTTTTCTGCATAAGCCTCAATCACACCGAATTACACAAAACAACAGGAATTATCGACTATGACGTAAAGCAATCACGCGATGAAACAACTTAGTCAGTAACAGTTGATATTGAAAAAACTGCTCAGGAACAAAGAAGCGGAGACATAACACATAAGCCAGTAAGAAGGTAAAAGGTCTTAGAATCAAAGGCATTTGCAGTGAGAGTAAAATTCCTGGAACACTGAGTAGAACTGGAATAAAGCAGGAAAGCAAAAATTTTCTCAGCGGCCAGTGGAACTGTTTACACGCAGTCCACCAGTACAAGAGCGTCCAGATGATCCCCAGCACGATCGCTACCGCCAAACTCACGCCCACGATGCCACCTTGCCAAGCCCCAATCACAAAGCTAAGCACCGCAATCGGAGCCATCTGAAGACTGACTTTCGCATTCAAATCCGGGCGACCTTTCGCAACTAGCATCGAGTAAAGCGGCGAGTTCACCACGCGGAAATATCCATAAAACAATAATCCAGGTAGCACAGTACAAATCGGTATCCAGTTCGCACCAAAGAGCAGCGTCACAAATTGGGGATCGAAGACTAGAAAAATGATCGCGTAGCTCGCAGCCGCAAAGAACGCAACCTGCTCAACCACCTTGAACAACGCATCTTCTTGCTTCTCGATCGGAAGCTGTGCAAAAACAGGCATTCCCAACTGATTGAGCAAAGAACTCAAAATGCTAGAGACGGTCATTGATAACTGATACGCAAGGTTATAAAACCCCAAGCTGGCACTGCCTAAAATCTTGCCAACCGTGAAGTTATCCGCATTAAAGCTAAGATATAGCCCGATACTTGACCCCACAGAACCCAAACAAAAGGTGAAAACTTCCGATCGTACCTCTGGATCAAGTTGCAGCCGGAAACGGTGTCTTGAGTAGTGCCGCGATAGCAAGCAGTTGATCACCCAAGAAGCAGTATCTCCAATCACAAACGACCAGTATTTGAACCCAAGCAAGGCGGCTCCAGTAGTACAGAGTAATCGAGTCAGCGAACTGACTAAACTGATATGCGCTAACGCTTGGTACTGCATTCGGCGCGTCATGATCCCGCTGTAAACATAGGCAGCAGAGGACAACACCAGATTAAACGAGAATGCAATTAGGATACCAGTCAGTGCAGGTTCACGAAAGAAGTCAGCAACTACGGGAGCAGTCACTACCATTGCCAATGCCAGTACCACACCCGTCAGTAAACTAACGGTGTAGCTTGTATTAACATACTTCGGATTATCCGCGCCCTTGTAGATAATAAAGGCTCCGGCTGTGTCTTGAGTAAATAGCGTAAACAGTGACCAAAACACATACGCAATCCCAATTACGCCAAAGTCTGCGGGCTGAAGCAATCGCGCCAACACCACGCTACTGAGAAAGACAAAAATTCGAGTGACAAACGTGGCGTAGGTAATCCACAACCCACTTTTAATCAGTGAGGTTGATTTCATAGACTTTTGCTCTGGATTGTTTTTGCAGGGGTCGATCGATTGTGAGAGACATCAAGCGATCTCCGGATCAATTGTTTAGACAAGGGTGAAAGCTTCACTGCAATCAGCGTTAACAACGATCGAGGGTCAGTGTAAAAGATAGAGCGATCGCTCTTCCAGGCCTGCTGTATCAATTGTTGCGCTTGTTGGGTATCCCCTCCTGTTAGTGCCAAACGCGCTAGGAAACGATACATATAGGCATAGCCAGTCGGTAGGTACGGTTCAAGCTGTTCTCTAGAGCGTTGATAAGCCGCTTGAAGCACTTGTTCTTGCGATCGCTGCATTTCCGCCACGTTAAACGAAAGTCCAGACGGGCGAACCCGGTAGCAGCACAAAGGGCGAGGTTCCCGGTAGAAACGCCATCGACCTGTTGCTGCGACCCGTAACCAAAAATCGATGTCTTCACAACTACGCAGGGCTTCGTCAAACTCTCCCACTTCATCTATCAGAACTCGACGAAACACGGCATTTGAACCATGACCGACAAAGTTTTTATACATCAAAGACACTAACGGATCAGCGGCAATTGGCTTGCCGCTCAAAGACATCCAACTGCGCTGCCCATCATCGCGAATGATGTGTGAAGCACTGTAGACTATTCCAACGCTGGGATCACGATCGAGCCGCTCGACATGGTTGGTTAACTTATCGGGTTCGTAGCGATCGTCTGCGTCTAGTAGCGCAATATAGTCAGACTGAGCCTTGTGAATTCCAGCATTGCGAGCCGATGACAAACCCCCATTCGACTTTGTGATCAGTTGAAAGCGCGAGTCGCGTTGACAAAACTGCTCAGCGATCTCAACGGTTCGATCGGTTGAACCATCATTGACCACGATCGCCTCGAATGCTCTTAGAGACTGCTGCTCCAGAGATATCAAGGCTTCTTCAAGATAAGCACCAACATTATAGGCTGGAATGATGACGCTAACTTTAGGTTTGCTCATGGAAATTTCTTACCTCGAAAACTCCTACACCATGCGCTAAAGGCTGCAAGCGCGTGAAATCACAGCAAAATCACGGCGCTGATAACCTAGTAGGCACCTCGTCGATCGAACACAATCCAAAGCGTTTTCCCAATGATCTGGAGATCATAGAGTGGAGTCCACTTCGCTTGATACTGAAAATCAAGCTTTAGAATCTGCTCGAAATCATGAATCTCAGAGCGACCGCTCACCTGCCACTCTCCTGTAAGACCTGGTTTAACGTTCAAGCGTTGCCAGTGATGCGATTCATATTGAGTCACTTCATCCTCTGTAGGTGGACGAGTCCCAACTAAGCTCATCTCTCCGCGTAGTACATTCCAAAACTGGGGTAGTTCGTCCAGGCTCGTTCGCCGCAGAAATCGTCCTACTCTTGTCACGCGGGGATCATGCTTATTCTTAAAGACTAATCCTTGCGCTTCATTGGGAACTTGGTCTTTCAACAGGTCTGCATTCTCCACCATTGAGCGAAACTTACAGATATAGAAGGGCTGTCCCCGCAGACCGAATCTTTTCTGTACATAGAGAATTGAACCTTTACTGTCTAGCTTAATGGCTAAGGCGATGGGAATAAAGACCAATGCCAAGATACATAAACCGACAATACTTCCAACTACATCTATCGATCGTTTAAACACCGAAACCGTAGAACGATGCTGAGGTAATGAATTGAGCGATACAGGAATCAAATCGTTAGCAGTAGGCACCAAATTTGAGAAAGCTACGATCTTCATTTTTTGTCACCGCCATCAACAGGAGATAGATTAATCGATGATTACTAAAGAACTAGGACTATCTTAAAAAGTAATAGTTCCAGCAACGTTGTGGTGTCAACAAGGCACTGTGGTGTCAACAAAACATTGATGTAAAAGCGAATATCAAAAGCAACGCTGAGTATTAATATAGATCATAGCGGCAAGCACGAAAGGGATAAGGCAGTTTTTGTAAAGATGCAATGAAGATTTCTAGATTAAAAATTGTTACGTCCTACGTGTATACGGAAAAAATAGGGTGAATCTTCTCCCTCTAAAGGTGTAAGCCCGTAATTCTTCATGAAAACTATAAATAATGTACTAGATTTATGAAATTCCTGTAAAGCCTTGATAAATATGCCTGTTGCGCTTTGAGGAGGTTCAATTAATTTTTCAAGAATTAATGAAGTAAAGCTCGATGAAAAATAGCAGCTAAATTCGACCAATCCTGCTCACAGTCACGGCTTCTGCAACTCGCGCGTTAAATTCAAGCTAGTTTTTATTCATTGCATACCTCTTTTGGGAGATGTTCCCGTGATTTGCGGCTTCTTATGATTCGGGCTGTTACGCTTAGCACAGGAATTAGTCGTGCTTCGGAAAAGAGCCTGTTTTTCATTAAGGCCATCTCTCCGAGATTCGAGAAAATAAACTGTGTGGTATGAAGCTTTCCTGCACACAGCGCAGACAGCTTTCGCTTCTCAGCTTGACTCAGTCTGAACCAGTTTAATGGTTCTGTAGTTCCCCGGTTCTGACTGTTGGGGCAGAGGTTATAAGAGTGCTAATTGCTATCATTTATCAATGTTGATCACTTAGAGCTTCGGTAGGAGAGTGCGCTCTAAGCTGTGCTTTTACCGATAATTGCGTCCTGAATGCTTTGAACTGAAGTCACTCTTTAGCTGAACTCACCCTAACGATCGCTAGATAAAGCCATCCAAGCAGCTATGATCGGACAAACAAAATTGCACCAATTAAAAGATTCACCCAGTTTGAGTGTCTATTTGCTAGGGCGGCGGATTACTTGTATGACGGTTGCCGCGATTGTCGATGCCATTCATACGGCTTGCACTGAGGGTACAAAGCTCACGGTGGCACATTACAATGTTCATGGCTTCAATTTGTCAATGCAGCTTCCGTGGTTTCATAACTTTCTTCAAAGCGCCGAGATTGCTCACTGTGATAGTGTCGGTATTCTCAAAGCGATCGGCTTCATGGGTCTGAAGCTACCCTTGCAGTATCGTGCTTCCTACAGCCTTTTGATGCCTAAATTGTTGTCGCACTGTAACCAGCAGAATTTTTCGATTTTTCTGCTAGGCGCAAAGCCAGAATGTGTCGATGCCGCGATCGCACAAGTTCGGCAGCAGTACCCGAATGTGCAAGTTAGTGGACATCATGGCTACTTTGACATTCACAATCCTGATGCAAACGGACAGGTCGTGCAACAAATTAATCAAGTCAAGCCGCAGATTTTGGTAGTTGGTATGGGGATGCCCATTCAGGAAGACTGGATTCGCCTCAATCGGGATCAGTTGGATGTCAATGTGATCATGATGGGGGGTGCAGTGATCGATCGCTTGGCAGGTATCGTTCCAGACTGTCCACCCCTGCTTTCTGATTTGGGATTAGAGTGGGTGTATCGATTGTTTCGTGAGCCGAAGCGCCTAGCAACTCGCTATTTACTAGGCAATCCTGCATTTCTGCTCCATATTGCCTTAGCGAAAGCGTATTCGTTCTCGCTGAGGGTGCAGCTTATGGAGCCGCTTAGCCGCTCTAAAAAGCTTTCTAATACAGGAGTTGAGTCGATTAGAGCAGAGTTGAAGTCCGCTGAAAATCGACTGGTTGATGCTGATCCCATCTCTGGATAAAGAGCGATCCGAAGTGACGCACCACACTGATGCTTCGTGTACCCCATAAGGACGCGAGTCTCCCGTAAAGACACGAACACCGTAGGTGCTTTACTGCACCTACGGTGTTCGTGTCTTTACCCGTATTTGTAGCAAGTCTGTAGGGATCTAGGGAGCAACCTGGATGGGATGAGCGTGAGTGAGTCCGAATTAATCTTGTCCAGATAGCTGATCCCAGTTTGTGAAGCGAACATGCTGACATTCTGCTTCACACAGTACCGCTCCTAACCAGACAAAGAAAAACCACAGATTGACTGCCATCCAGCTAAGCGGAGTGGCATTACAAGCAATATAGAGTGCAATTAGCCCCGCGAATGCCCATTTACAATTCGCGCTACCTCGAATGGCAGTCGCATAAGCCGCAAAAAGAGTCAGAAGCATTGCAGCGATCAAAGCGATAAATCCTACGATGCCATTCAAATATAGAACAGCCGCGTAGGTCGAGAATGAACCCAGCGTAATGTAGACATCTTCGTAGAGGTGCGCTTTCCCTCGGATTACACCCCAGCCGATCCAAGGAGACTGCTGCCAAGCCTCAAGCGTTTCGCGCACCACGATCGCACGTTCCTGCGAAGAAGACGCACGCACCTGTGTAAAACCCTCGGCAGGCTTACGCAAGAGTTCCTCGATCGTCAAACCAAAGATGCTGCATCCCATCAGCGTCGCTGTCATACTCCACAACGAAAGCTGGCGAAACAATCCACTTTCAAGACAAGCACCAACCAACAAAGCAATCGGCAAACAAATCCAGGCACTCCGACTTGCGCTCACGGTCAATCCGGCAACTGCACCAAGTAGGGCGAAACGTCGGAGTTGTTGATCGCGCTCTCCTAAACAAATCAAAAAACACAAAAGCGAACACAGTCCTAAAATTGGGGGATCAGGTGTGTAGAGAACTGTTCTGGGCAATGGCACCCCAAAAAACGGCGCTAAATCTGCAAACATTACCCGCAAGCTACCCTTATCTCCCGGAAGCAGCCGCGCCAGTGGTGGTGTGTAACCATCGCCGCCAATGTTGAGAATCAGCATGGCAACTTGAATGCTGATCGTCACCAAATAGCCTGCTGACATCCAGGCGATCGCTCGCGTCACAATCTCGACTCGTAACCGATTGAAAAACGGCAAAGCAAGACAAGCAAAAATGAGAAAGTAGCTTTTTGCAAATGTCACTACTGCTGCCGCTGCGACCATTAAATCAAACCCCATGTCGTTGATCCCCAGTGCTGCCGTCCAAAGCATGGCGATCGACATCGCTAACCAAGCCCAAACATAGTTGGGTAATGACTTTTGAATCAAGTGATCAAGGCTAAAGTGAACGGCTAACAAGCTAATGACAAGAGCAGGATAGAAAAGGGGCTGAATTCCCAGCAACCACCAAAGCGGTGTGAGAATGATTGTCCAGTAAATTACGCGTTCTGAGCGCGACAAAGGACTCATTTCTGGAGTGATAAACTTCGGTTTGATCGAAGGCAGATCGAACATACGGGTTTTAGAGGAGTTCCAGTTAGTGATTAAAGGGTCACTCTATTACTTTAGATAGAGAACAAGCGTACTTTAGACCATGCTTCAGATAGAGAACCAGCGCGATCAAGCAGATCACACACCAAAGACAAGGCTAGTTCTACTGGTCTGGAAAGGGTAACTTTAAACCAAATTAAAAAAATCAGCCGATCGATGCATTGCACAAGCTTGAATGACTCCGAACTCAGGCTACCTAGCTATTGCTGACAAAAGTTGGCTTTGCTGGAACAAAAAAATTCTATCTATTTGCATATTGAATACAGTAACATTCTTCGTAAAATATAAGTCAACTCTAGACTTGTCAGGCATCTACGGAAGTAAGGGAATGAGAGACATTCACCTGTTAAGAAATATCTGTAAAGAACACTTGTGTGTGAAACAATTTGTTTGAAAAACGCAACCCTCTTCCTGACTCAGTGAACTACAAACACTCAGTGAACTAACAAACAAATTACATGGAATTGTTGTTGCTTGACCATAATTTGCTATTTCGGATACCTGAAAATCTTCTAGGAGCGATCGCATGAAAAAAGTAGTATCGATTGCTTCTAGGCATTGGAAAGCGCTGCTCGGCCTTAATGCACTTGTTGCAGCCGCAGCAATCGCTGCGATCACAACCACTCCTAAAAGCTGGACAGCAACGGCTCAACTCATTCTACCCCTAACAAATGGCGGGAACCTGGATGCTAACTTAGGCACACTTGGCTCTTATCGAGAGAGTGATCCAAGCTTTTCATCTCAAATCAACCCGCTCAAGATTCAGCAAGCGGTGTTGTCGAGTGATGCTTTACTCGAAAAAGCCTGGAAGGCTGATCCAGAGCGTACTGGGTCAGACAAACCGCGCCACTATGGGCAGTACTTCAGCGTGACGACCTTAGATCAGACGAGCATTATGGAGCTAGCAGTGACTGGATCGAGTCCAGAAGTTGCGAAACAACGAACGATCGCGATTCTTAATGCTTACAAGCAGCGCCTTGGCGAACTGCGGCAGGCAAACAGCACTGCACGTGATGCGACGACGCAAAGACAGCTTGAACAAGCCCGACAAAGACTGGTGAAAGCACAGACTGAGTTAGCGCGATTTAAGCAGGCTACAGGTTTGGTCAATGATGAAGAGCAAACCAAAGGGCTGGTTACAGCCATCAATACGTTAGAGACTGAACAAGCTCAAGCCGAAGCCGAAGCAAGAGCAAACCGATATCGTGCTAATACGCTAGCAGCCCGATTAAATTTATCTTCCGCTGCCGCAGTTCAAGCGTTGGGGTTGGATCAAAACGAAGATTACAAGCAAATTCGCAGTAAGCTTACCGAAGTAGAAACGACGCTAGGTAGATTGAGAGCGACCTTTACCGATCGTACTCCTCAAGTTCAAAGAGCACTGGCTGAGCGCAATAGCCTCCGATCTCAACTCCAGCAGTATGTTGGACAGGCAGCAGGACGGATTAACGCTAATACCAATTTCACAACCGGAGCCGAAGGCCGCGCCGAATTAATTCAGCAGTTGGTGTTATCAGAAAGCGATGCGAATGGACAACAGCAACGCGCTGAACAACTGCGGCGACAGATCGCACAACGACGAAGATCGTTGTCCGCGCTTCCTGCGAATCAAGCTAAGTTAGCCGCATTGCAGCGACAAGCAGATGCGACGGAAGGGTTGTACAAAGGGCTAGTGGCTCAGGTGCAGCAGTCGAATCTAGATGCTTTTAATGCTTATCCCAATATTCAGGAATTAAATGCACCTGTAGTTGATCCGAAGCCAACTAGCCCGAAAAGGTCGGTCATGTTGATCAATGCGATCCTGGCTTCAATCATCGGTAGTATAGCGCTGCTGTTACTTCTGGAGGCTCGTAACCCGCTGCTCAGCCCGAAAGATTTGCAGTCGATGAAATTTGCTTTAGTGGCTCGGATTCCGATGTTCAGGCGATTGTCGATCGACCCGAATCTAGGCACTGAAAGCGAGATTGAGTTTCAGCGCTTGGCATCAGCCGTGAGCTTGCAATCGCTCAGGAGTCCGCGTCTGTTAATTACCAGTGGGATGGCGGATGAGGGAAAAACAACAATCACTCTCCAGCTTGCTTATGCTTTAACTGATTTAGGGTTTAGAGTATTGCTTGTCGATGGAGATTTCCGTAAAGCCGAGTTAAGCCATCAACTTGGATATCCGCACAATGCTTTAGGCAACTTCCAGAACGATCGTGCTCTGAGTGGTCACGTGGTGTCGTTGCAGCCGAATCTGGACTTTGTGCCAACAATGCCACATCAAGGGAAGATTGTCGATCTGGTAACGCGAGGACGGTTTGAGCGCTACTTAGCAGCAGCAGAAGCACAGAACGATTATGACTATGTTTTAGTCGATAGTGCGCCTGTTAGCTCAACTAGCGAAACTGCGCTGATGGCTGCGATCGTGCCTTATGTGCTATTTGTAGTTCGTCCAGGTTTTAGTGCCCGGAATGCAGTGAATGATAGTCTAGAGCAGTTAACGCAGCATCAAGCGAGATTGCTTGGCTTGGTACTCAATGGTGTAGAAGCTCAGGGAAGCCCTTATACGTATCGATCGAACTCGACTTTGGCAAATTATTCGTGACCTGTGCTGTTAGTTCATTGATCGGTTGGTTTATTGATCACTTGGTTTATTGATCAGTTGTGGAAGTGGGGGGCAGGGTGTCGTTCCCTTTTCAGCCCCCTACTCCCTACTTCTTTTAGTGTTCGTAAATTAAACCAGAGCACTATAGTTAAAAATCATATCAACAAAAAATTATTGTTCAATTTCTATTTTATTAAGCTGCCGTAGACAATTTGAATGTCGATCGACAGTTGTTTTGAGTGCATTGTTTGAGTGCATTGATTGGGCATTCTGGGCTGACCGCTCATCTTCAAACTCTGGAATTGCAGTGTCTGCTATGACAAACAACCTCATGGGCAACGCAAACTTTTCCTGTTCGTTTTACCAAATCAAGCTAAAATGTCACAGGTTAATCTACTAAACTAAAAGCTCAGTAGATTAACCTGTGCTGCTATTATGTTTCAGCGTCTACCACACTCACTTAAGTTCGCTTTCATTCACATGAGCTAATTCATGTTGAACAACGAAAAGACAGATCAATCGAGGGGCAAGTGGAAGGTTTTGTAGATCCTGAACTATTCCTGCTCATGCTAGTGTTCTTACGCTAGTACATTGTGCAATGTGAGTTTTACCCAAGTCGATCGTTTAAATCACTTTATGCTGCAAGTACATCCGCAGTGTAGGTGATTGACTTTGGCTTGTTCAATTTAGTTTCTCAATTACTACCCAGAACAAAACAATGGCAACTTTAAACCCCGGTTTTTCAGCAGAAAGCCGTAGCTTTAGCGCGATCGAATCTTCTACCAGACCCGAAACGATCGCGCTTGAAAACAATCTGACCAGCACCTCACCGCTTACCCGCAGCAGTACTGGCAATGGTCTACAGGCAGAGTATTACCAGGGAAAAGGGTTCAGCAATCTCAAGCACACCCGCACAGATGCAACTGTGAATTTTGACTGGAAAAGAGACGCACCCGATGCTTCGCTGCAAGCGGACGATTTTTCAGTGCGATGGACGGGACAAATTTGGTCAAAACATTTTGAAAACTATACGTTCTATACGCGCTCTGACGATGGTGTGAGATTGTGGGTGGACGGAAAGATTGTGATTGATCATTGGACAGATCACTCTGTAACTGAGGATCAGGGAAGCATTGCCCTTGCTGCTGGGCAACCCCACGACATCAAGCTAGAATACTATGAAAACGGCGGAGATGCTGTGATTGAACTGTTGTGGTCAAGCCCAAGTCAGGCTAAAGAAGTAATTCCACAGAGCCAGCTTGATGCGATCGCTGCCCCCTTTCCAATATCCTCTGCACCCGCTCAAACTAGCCCTCAAACTAGTCCAATGATTCCGGTCACTCTTGATACTATTGTCGCTCCGATCATTCAACCTCAAGCTGGCTCAGACAATCAACCTATTGTCTTAGATCCCACAGCATCTATTAGCGCCATGAGCAAAGACAGCATCACGACTACCGTCGATTGGAATAGCGGCAAGGGAGGAAATACAGCCTTCGGTTACGGTGTGAATGCTTATCAAGGCTTCCGGACGGGAACGTTTGATAGCGCAGCTTACAAAAGCAACATGGCAACCATGAGTCCGGGTATGATTCGGTTTCACAATGGCAGTACGATGCAGGATTCCAGCACTTCAGATGGTCTCATTAATACGGCTCGTCAAACTTGGGATGCCAACAAAGCGAAATCGGCGCTGTCTGCTTCATTCGCAGCGTTTGGGCAGAATCAACCGGAGCGCATGATCAACATTCCGACTTGGCCCGATTGGATGGATGCCGATCGTGATGGCTTCCTCGATCGCAATCAGTTTGATAATTTTGCTCGGCTCTGTGCCGATTTAGTCAAGATCGTCAACCAGGATGCTCGGCTCAAGGTGAAGTATTGGGAAGTGACGAATGAAAAAGATAATGACTACTTTGTGCAGTTCCGTGACAATAACGGCTGGGGTGGATTGAAAGATTCGAGCAAGCCCGATCGTTTAAATGAACTGATCACGATTTATAACAAAGCGGCGGTTGCAATGAAGCAAGCTGATCCGACGATCAAAATTGGCGGGCCTGCGGTCGCGCGTCCGGATCTTCAGCCGTTCTATGTTCCATTCATCAAGGGAACGATCGATCATCTAGACTTTTTTACCTATCACTATTACGCCAGTGGTAGTGCTTCTACCGCAGACCAGGACATCTTTAATGCAACTCGATTTATCGGTGGTTACACTAAAGCCATTGTTGAAGCGTTAAAAGCTGCAAGTCCAAACCGAACTATTCCGGCGATGTTGGGTGAATATAACATTAGCTGGACGTGGGAAAGCCGCGATCCACGCATGGCTAACTACAAAGGGGTAGTATTTGATGCGTTAAGTATTGCTCAAGCGCTCACAAATGGCGCGGCTGGGACGCTTGCCTGGAATGAAAAAGATGGCATTTATGGCAAGATGGACGACCAGGGAAATCTGCGCCCCGGTGGGAAATTTTTGCAGTTGTTAAATCGCTATATGATTGGCAATCGAATTTCGACCACAACGAGCAACGAAAATGCAATTACAACTTTTGCTGTGAGTAACACCACTCAAGGTTACAAATCCTTTCTGATTATCAATCAATCTAATGACTCACAACAGGTGCAATCGAACTTCACCGGATGGAGTCCTCGTCAATCATCCGTCGATACTCACACAATGTCACCTTCGGGCTATAGCCAGAAAACAGTCAACTGGTCAAACCTCAAAAATGGCATTGTTGTGCCCCGTAATTCAGTGATTCTGCTAACTTTTGCTGATTAGTGTGCGAATGAGATCGATAGCGATCCTGTTTGAGTTGTGAGCGCTAAAAGAAGTAGGGAGTAGGGGGCGGGAATGGGAATGATACCCCACGCCCCACTTCACAACTGATTTAGAATCGCTTTATCTTGGTGATGCTTGATTGAGAATAGTGGAGATGATTTTTAGTGCTGTTGCTTGGGTTTCTCTCAGCAAACGAGGCTCAACAAGGGTATCTCCTGGTGAATGATAGTTTGGGTCTTTACCCCGGAAGAAAAACAAAGTGGGTACATTTTTTGCCTTAAAAGACAGATGATCACTCCCGCCAAGCTGATTGGAACTGACAGTCCCATTGATCGAGGATGCGATCTCGCTCATTGCACCCGAACCCTCCAGCAACAATCGATCGTTAATCCCGACCATATCAAAATTCAGCATTGCTTTGAGTCTAGCCAGAAACTGCGAAGTTGCTCGATCGACAAACGCCTCCGATCCTTTTAGCCCATCTTCCTCTCCATCAAACGACACAAACCAAATCTGACGAGCTTGTGGGGATTTTGAGAGCGATCGCGCCAACCCTAAAACAACTGCGGTTCCCGATGCGTTATCATTCGCGCCCGGAGAGTATTCGACCGAATCGTAATGTCCGCCGATGATTAACTGAGGCTGTTTGATATCTGGCAAATGGGCAATCACATTTCGCCCGATCGCGCTGGGCTGTGCTTTAACCCTCAAGGTTGCAAGAATGCTTGTACCTTGAGCTTGTTGCAGCAGAGAGGTTCCTACTTCCTGAGAAAGCGATGCTGCGGGGATTGCAGAAGCCTTGAGTAACATTCCGCGAGTATTTCCAAGCTGATTATTCACAATCAAAATCCCGAGCGCCCCTGCCGCTGCTGCGTTCTCGATTTTTTCCGCAAACTGAAGATTGCCGCCGCGCTGAACGATCGCAATTCGATTTCGTACATTCACCGCTTTAAAGTCTTCAGCTCGCCCAAAATTCGGCACAGCGACTAACTGACCTGTCACATTCCCCGCAACAGAGCGAACCAGTGCCCAAGCTCCGATCGTTTTGCCATCGGCGATCAAACTCGACCCCACATCTGCAAACTTCGGATAGGTAAAGGTCTGGATTTCAACCTGATACCCCGCCTTGCGATATTCAGTAATCAAATACTCGCTTGCCTGCTCTGCCCTAGAAGATCCTGCCGCCCGCGCCCCTATCTTCACCAGCGCCTGCACATCGGCATACAGCAAATCCGCTGCAACTAGCGCATGAGTCGCAATCAAACAGAGCGCGATCGCTCCCCCAAGCCAAATATGCCATGCTCGCACTACACGTCGCGTTCGATGTAACCAATAGAACATGAAGATCTCAGGAAGTATGGTTTGTTTTAGCTTAATCAGTCATTTCCGCAGCGATTTGAGCCGCGCTCATCAACAGAGCGCCGAATTTACTTTGTCACTAGAATTTTAGTAAAGCGCGTTTATAGAAGCGTTATACTCTGGTGACTAGATTACTTAGACTTGATAAAAATTTAAACAACGTTCTCCGTAATCGCTTCCGTATGAAGCTTGTAAGAAAAACTGCCTCAAATGCTTGCACCCTATCAAAAGGTAGGATTTATTCTACCTAGCCCACCTTTCGCAAGCAGGCGATTTATTATTTTTATAACTCCTGTTCTATAGATGTTCATGTCGATATTTAAGGAATCTTGCAGCTTCGTGGGTTGTCGCTAAATTCAAAACCGGGTCGTCGTCCAACAGAATGTTTTACCTTGTTCAACGCTTAACGCGCGGACACCAGCTATGTTAAATTTGCCGCAACCAAACAATAGTGGCGATCGTGCGCTCCAGTTTTTGCAGACTTATCCGGCGATTTCGCGATCGCTTCTACTCGATTGCGGACATGACATCGATAAAATTTCGACCCTGGTTGAGCCTATTCTTGATGCTCCTAAGCGTTGCGCTACGTCCTATTACATTCAGGCAGTCACGACCGGACGAACCGCTTTTCTCACCACAAATCTGTCGAATCCGAATCACTCTCAACCCAGTGTGATTGCTTCTACTTGGGTGATTGGTCGAAGCCGCAAGTGCGCGATCGTTGTTCCAGATCCTTCAGTTTCACGCTGTCATGCGATCATCGGTCACAGTGTGAATGAAGGATTCTATCTAATGGATGTGGGGAGCAGCAACGGCACCTTTCTCAACCATCAACGCTTGCCTGCATTAGAGCAGCGTTCGCTCCTAGATGGTGATGTGATCTCGTTGAGTCATTTGCTGGTGGAGTTTTTCGCCGTCAGCGTGAAAGAGACGTTTGACGAGTGGAACGAACCCACTCGCGCTTCAGAAAGGTCTTAGATCGAATTTTTCACAGTCAGCGACGGGATCTGAGCGGATAGCTGCTTTGCTCGTTGCAGATTGGCGTGTGCAGCCTCGTAATTCAAATCCGTTTCTACTGCTTTCTCAAACTGAGCGATCGCGTCTTTCACTTTCCCCTGCCGTTGCAGCACTGCGCCTAGCCCGTTGTGCGCGATCGCGTGACTGCTGCCGAGGTTGCTTTTGCGTTCGTTCGGCTGTCTCAAGACTGCTTGGTAAGCGGCGGTCGCCTGATCGAATTGCTCTTGGTTCGCCAGCGTGTGGCCCAGAAAAACGTGCGCCCACGTGTACTCTGGCGCAATTTCTGTTGCTTTATAGAACAGGTTGAGAGCTTCGTCAACTCTGCCTTGCGTTTGTAGTGCCCGACCCAAACCGACAAATGCGATCGCTTGCGCTGTTTCCGTTTTCTCTGGAGCATTTAGGGCTTGTTGATAGGACGCGATCGCTTCCGAAATTTTCTTTTGTTGCGTCAAGACATTACCGAGTCCCGTATAAGCATTCATCTGCTGCGGGTTGGCATCAATGGAGCGACGGTAGGCAGCGATCGCTTCTTCGAGTCGTTTGCGATCGGCGAGGGCGTTTCCCAACCCGCTATAAGCGGCGGCATTCTTGGGATTAATATTGATCGAGCGGCGGTAGGCAGCGAGTGCTTCTTCGGTACGGCGCTGAGTCGTTAACACTTCACCTAAGCCGTTATAGGCATCGGCGTTTTCCATATCAAGGATGATTGCTTTACGATAGACGGCGATCGCCTCGTCGTACTTGCGGCTTTGCTGAAGTTCGTAACCCAAGTTTACGTAATATGCCGGATCGCCCAGCGCCAGATCGGTCTTCAGTTGTGGGGTAGAAGCGCGAACTGCATCGGAAGCATCGTCGCATCCGGTGGTCAATGCCGCAGCCGTTAAGGTCAGAAGCAAAGGAAAAACTGAGCGTTTAGAAACTTGCATTGCTGGTGCCTCGATAGGTTAGTGACAAGTCGTAATCCTGTATCTATCGCACCCCGATCCGTCTTATTCTGCATTAAGAGAGATGAAATGCAAAATAGAGCCTGCTGGCTCTGTACGAACTTTTAAGTTTTATCATGGTTTCGTGAAAATTTCATTTTGTCTTTGTGAGTTTTACTGATGCTCTGGATTGGAATTGGCTGTCGGCGCGGAGTTTCAAAAGCAACGATCGCCGACGCGATCGCCCTAGTTCTAAAGCAGTATCAGCTATCCGAGTGTGAAATTATTGGAATTGCCACGGTCGATCGCAAATTCGATGAAGCCGGACTTTTAGAATATTGCCAAGACTACAATTTCTCGCTGTCTTTTTTTTCAGCCGAGCAGCTTCAGGCGATTCCGGTGCCAAATCCCTCGATCGACCGAATTGGAACACGGAGTGTCGCAGAAGCGGCAGCGCTGTGCGCCGCCGGATCGGGTTTTCTGCGAGTGCCCAAGCAAGCGATCGGTAAAGCTGTAACCCTTGCGATCGCGGAAATTCCAGGTAAGCTGAAAAGTGTTGATTTGGCGGTAGGACATGAAGATGCAGCGATTTGCGATCGGTCTACTCACGATTTTGATCTGTAGCGTTTGGATGATGAGCGCGATCGCTGATCCCATTCAGGGGAAACGCTACGATCAGCAGTATCGTCCGCCGTTGTCCTACAGTAATGCCGATGTCAGGGGGCAAGATTTTTCCGGACAGACGCTGCGATTTGCCGAATTTACCAACGCCAACTTGACCGATGCAAATTTTTCGAGTGCTGATCTGGCTGGTGCAGCAATGAGTGCCTCGAATATGACGGAAACGAATTTACACGGCGCGAATTTGCAGCAGGCGATGGTTGATCAAGTGCCGATGGTGCGCGTCGATTTGAGCGATGCGAATCTGACCGATGCGATGCTGCTGCGGAGTGCATTTCTCGATGTTAATATCACGGGGGCAGATTTTACCGGAGCGATTCTCGATCGCGCTCAGATTCGCGAGTTGTGCAAAGTAGCGCAGGGGACGAATTCTAAAACTGGAGCAGACACGCGGGAATCGCTCGGCTGTCCATCTTAGGAGGCGAGTATGCGAATTGGAGTAATTGGCGGCGGACAGTTAGCCTGGATGATGGCAGATGCCGCTAAAAAATTGAACCTAGAATTGGTGATTCAAACCCCAAGCTCAGATGATCCGGCAGTGGCGATCGCCCAAGATACCCTCCTTGCGCCCGTCAACGATGCAGCCGCGACGACAAAGTTAAGCGATCGGGTGGATGTGATCACGTTTGAAAACGAATTCGTGGATCTCGCTGCTCTGTCTCAGATCCGATCGGCTTGCTTTCGTCCTAGCCTGTCTGCTTTAAAGTCGCTTTTAGATAAGTATGATCAGCGCTGTTTTCTCAAAGCGAATGGTTTACCCACTCCAAAATTCTGGCAACCTGGAGAGCAACCTGTTTCATTTCCCATCGTTGTGAAGACTCGCCGCTTAGGATATGACGGTCAGGGAACCTGGATTATTCGAGATCAAGCGGCTTGGGATCTGGCAATGACAAAACTCGATGCGGTGCAGATCGTACTAGAAGAGTTCGTTCCGTTTGAGCGTGAATTGGCAGTGATGGCAGCGCGATCAATCACGGGCGAGATTGTTGTTCATCCAGTTGTCGAGACTCAGCAAGAGAATCAAGTCTGTCGTCGCGTGATTGCTCCGGCTGAAATTTCGGAGTCTGTTGCAAAGGAGATTTCGGAGATCGCTCATACCTTGCTTGATCGGCTAGAAGTGGTTGGAATCTATGGAATTGAACTCTTTTTAACCAAAGACGATCGCGTTTTGGTGAATGAAATTGCACCGCGAACTCACAATTCGGGACACTATACAATCGAGGGTTGTGAAACCTCACAGTTTGAGCAGCAGCTTCGTGCTGTCAGTGGTTTACCTTTGGGAAGTGCAGCGCTGATTTGTCCTGGAGCGGTGATGGTGAATTTGCTGGGATTTGAGCGGGCAGAAAGTGATTATTTAGACAAAAGGGCGGCGATCGCGCAACTGCCCAACTCGTTTATTCATTGGTATGGCAAGTCAGAATCCCGCCCTGGTCGTAAGCTAGGACACGTTACGGTTTTACTGGATCCGGCTGTGAATCTGCGGAAATCTGCTTTAGAAGTGGCAAGTGCGATCGAATCGCTCTGGTATCCCTCTTCTAAGTAGGCTGAATACCCTCACCCCTTCTCCTTAAGGAAGCAGGGGAACTGGGCTTCTGGCTCCCTCTACCGCAGAAGAGGGTTAGGGTGAGGGCGGATCTAGCGGTTTTATATTGAACTGGGCTTGTCTACTAATGTTGCTGAAGCAGTAAGAGAAGCACCTGAAGATCTAACGATTTCTAAAGCGCTTTAACAAGAGAGTCATCATACAGTAACTGAACATCAAGGGGCTGTGGCACCACTTTGAAGTCATAAGCCGCTTTCGCTACAAGTTCAAAGCTCTTAATCGCATTGTTTGGATGGCTCAGATTGAACGCGATCTCCTTGTTGCCCTCAATATCAAATAGTGTAATTCCCTTCAGTTGTTCTCGCAGTTCTTCAGGTTGAATGCCCAGCCGGTTAGAGGCGACAAAAATTGCTTCTTCATTTCTCGCTTTCAGCAGCTTGATCCCTTTGTCGGCTGCTTTGAGAAATTTGATCAAATCTTCTCTACGGTTTGCAATCAAATCTTTGTGCGTCACCAGGACATCAGCAATCAAATTAGTGCCTTTGGAGCTAAAGATAATTTCTCCGCCGCCTTCTTTGATTGCTTTCGACAGAAAGGGTTCATAAGTCACAGCGGCATCGACTTGCTGAGTGCTAAATGCAGTTGCAGCCGCCGGAGCAGGCATATCTTTGATTTTAATATCCTTCTCGGTTAGTCGGTTTTTCTCAAGAAATGCCCGGAGAAACACTTTCTCAAACAGCACATCTTCACGCGCTAACGTTTTACCTTTTAGAGCGGCTGCTGTTTTGATGCCCCGTCCCAGGATGCCATCTGCGCCGTTTGAGTAGTCACAAAGAAAGATAATTCTTAAATCCGGCGATTTTTCAATCATCTGGATCACATCGCCTGCGGTCATCCAAGCTAAATGGGTTTTACCTGCCAAAAACGCATCGATTTGCTCGGTATTTGACTGAAACAGCAAGTCTTGAATTTGCAGTCCTGCTTCCCGATAAAACTGCTGTTTAAGCGCAACATGATGCCCAGAATAGCCAGACCAAGGATTGGTGGAAACCGCTAAGGGTTGAGGTTCTTGAGTGGAGCAGGCAACTGTCCAAAATAGAGCGATCGCAAATACGAGCAGGCTAACAAACCGACGCTTGAACATTTTCAGGAATCCTTGGGAAATACAAAACCCCATCAGTCCAACGAGCATTGGCTCAAATTAACGCTACTCAGACTGACGTTAACAATTAATTGTAGGACGAGAATATTATGAACTTCAGTAATCAGAAGCGAAACCAAACCTACTTTGTTCCGCTGGAAACTAAAGTTACAATCCTGTCTATATTTCCCAGGGTGGAGCAGCGCCGCTAATCCTCTGTCAGGCTGCAAAACTCGTCGGTTGTCAGCCACACTTCACCATAGTCTGGCACCCAGGCAAGCCACTGATCTTCTGCACATTGGCACAGCAGCCAGGCTTGATCAAAACTGTAAGTGGTCGGTGGCTTGAGCAATTGCACCCACATCGACGGCGTGAAGCGGGGAGCACAGGGAATTGATCGATGCAAATTTTCCCATGTGGCGATAGAACTGCTAATCGCAGCAAATTCTGATTCAAGTGACATAATCCAGCTCTCTGAGGCGAAAAGTGCGCCGAATCTCAGACGTAACATAATTTTGTAGCTTATGATACTGTTTCTCATCCTTCGCCGGAGAGGTTGTATGAGAAATTTACATTGCAGTGAGGCAACGAGTAGAACGATTCGGGAGCTACTGGAGTTTGAGCGCTTGAATTAATTACCCTGCTACGAGGGCGGTAGAATGATGAAGCTTAAAATTCAGCCCATCCACCATGACTGTTGGTCAAAAACTCTACGAAGGCAAAGCCAAAATTCTCTATAGCACCGACGATCCAAACGTGCTGCTGACCTATTTTAAGGACGATGCAACGGCATTCAATGCTCAAAAGCGCGGCAGCATTCAGGGCAAAGGTGAAATCAACTGCGCGATCGCATCGCACCTCTTCAAACTGATGGAGAAAAACGGCATCCCGACGCATTTTATCGATCGCACCTCCGGGAACGAAATGCTCGTTCGCGCCGTCACCATCATTCCATTAGAAGTCGTGGTCAGGAACATTGCTGCCGGGAGTCTCTGTCAACAAACCGGACTGGAACTTGGCACCCCACTCAATCCGCCGCTTGTCGAGTTTTATCTCAAAGACGATGCGCTGGGTGATCCACTGCTCACGCTCGAGCGCTTACAAGTGGTTGATCCAGCATCAGCCGCCAAAGTCGATCAGCTTAAGAGCATGGCAACGCAAATCAACACGGTGCTACAAGCCTTTTTTGAGCAATGTGGGATTACGCTCGTTGACTTCAAATTAGAGTTTGGCACCGATGCTCAAGGTCAACTTCTACTTGCTGATGAAATCAGCCCGGATACTTGTCGGCTCTGGAATCAGGCAGAAACTGACCCCGATCGACGAGTCCTGGACAAAGATCGATTCCGCCGCGACCTTGGCAACGTTGAAGATGCGTATCGGCAAGTCATGCAACGGGTACTCAACCAAACTGTATGATGCTTCTGCATCGACCAGTTTAAAATCAGTCCTACCCGGAATGAGTAACGATACTCAGGGTGCGGTACAATTTTGCCGTTTAATCGGAATCTATTTGATGTTGTGTCTGCATTGAGCAGAAAAAGTGTGAGGACGTGCGAAAACCTGTGAATACTATGCGCTTATCTCCTGTTGTGATGGCTGCGTTTGCGTTAACGGCGACGCTTGGCTTATCTCGTTCTGCCCTAGCAAAATCGCCCAATCAGCCAGCCCAACCGCAGGCAAAATCGACGACGCGAGCAGGTTCCCCTGTGCTAAAGGCATCGACCGTAAAGAGCGTCCCCGCAACCGTGAAGCCTGTGGGAACCGATGTCGTGGTCGAAGCGATTCCGGTGATGCAAAATTCGGCGGGAACTCAATCGCTCACTCCGCTCAAGAAAGTAGCTCAAGCGGGTAGCTCGATCGAGCAAGAAACGCCCGATCGCATTCAAATCAATACCTCGCCTGCTGCCCCCGCGCCCTCGGCTCCAAATATTCCAACCATTCCCAATCAGCCGAGTTCGCCGAGTGTTCCGCCAGGTTCAACGACAACTCCTCCGACCGAAGGACAACAAACTCCGCCTGGGACAACAACCCCTCCGACCGAAGGGCAACAAACTCCGCCCGTTGAGGTGCAACCGCAGCAACCCAGTCAACCGACTCAGCCGCAGCAGCCTGCTCAGCCAACTGAACCGCCACAGCCTGCTCAACCTGCTCCAGATGAACCTAGAGTGCTAGTTTCTGAAGTCGTCGTTACAGGAGTGAGTCCTGAACTCCAGCAGGAAGTTTACCGAGTGATTCAAACTCAGGCAGGACGGACAACCACGCGCACTCAGCTTCAGAACGACATCAACGCAGTTTTTGCAACCGGATTCTTTTCGACCGTGAGAGCAACTCCAGCAGATACCCCGCTTGGAGTCCGGGTGACGTTTGAAGTGGCGGCGAATCCAGTCCTACGATCGGTGCAGCTTGAAGGCAGTAAAGTCGTACCGCCGGAAGAGGTAAACCGAATTTTCAGCCCGCAGTACGGCAAAATCACGAATTTTCGGGAATTGCAAACTGGAATTCAAGAACTTACGAAGTTTTACCAAGACCGTGGTTTTGTGCTGGCACAGGTGATTAACGCGCAGCAGCCCCAGGTCAATCCGGATGGAACCGTCATTTTACAGGTTGCAGAAGGAGAAATCGAGCGGATTCAGGTGCGATTTATCAACAAAGAAGGCAACGCTCAGGATGCAAAAGGTAATCCGATTCGAGGCAGAACCCGCGAATATATCATCACTCGCGAGCTTGAACTGAAGCCAGGATCAGTCTTTAACCGCACTGTTTTAGAGCGAGACTTCCAGCGATTATTCGGATTGGGGCTGTTTGAAGATTTACGTCCCTCTCTTGATGTCGGTGAAGATCGGCGCAAAGTGGTTCTGGTAGTGAATGCGGTTGAGCGAAATACCGGAAACATCGGACTTGCGGGCGGCTTTAGTTCTGCGAGTGGTCTATTCGGCAGCGTCAGCTATGGACAGCAAAACGTGGGCGGCAATAATCAAAAGCTCAGCGCTGAAGTGCAGATTGGTCAGCGAGATCAGCAGTACGAATTGAGCTTTACCGACCCGTGGATTGGTGGCGATCCGTTCCGAACTTCCTACACCTTGAGTGTGTTTCGCCGCAGAACGATTTCGCTGATTTTCGACGGTGGCGACCCAGAAGTGCGATTGCCGAACGTCGATCGTGACCTTCCCCGAATTAATCGCACCGGAGGCGGCATCAGCTTTGCTCGTCCGTTATCGAGAAATGTGTTTGAACGGGCAGAATGGACAGCCTCGCTTGGTTTGCAGTATCAGCGCGTTACCGCGAGCGATGCGGAAGGGATTCGTCGCACCGTGGACGAACGAGGAAAACCATTGACGTTTGACCCATCGGGTAAGGATGACTTGCTGACTGGACAGCTTTCAGTCAGACGCGATCGACGCGATGATTTCCTCCGCCCGACTCGTGGATCAGTGCTGCAACTGAGTACCGAGCAATCGGTGCCGATTGGTTCCGGTAGCATTCTGTTCAATCGACTGCGAGGAAGCTACAGCTTCTACATTCCGACGCGCCTGACTAAATTCACGCAAGAGTGCCGCGATCGCGATCCGCGTCGATTAGATCAACAGCAAACCCCGCAGGGACGATGCGCCCAAGCTTTTGCGTTTAATGTCCAAGCCGGAACGGTCGTGGGAGATTTGCCACCGTATGAAGCGTTTCCGCTGGGGGGAACGAACTCAGTGCGCGGCTACGATGAAGGCGATTTGGGCAGCGGTCGCAGCTTCTTGCAGGCTACCGCAGAGTACCGATTCCCGGTCTTCTCGATTATTTCAGGAGCGCTGTTTGTGGATGCGGCAACAGATTTAGGATCGGGTCGATCGGTTCCGGGCGATCCAGCCGGAACGCGGGGTAAGCCCGGAAGTGGGTTCGGCTACGGGGTCGGAGTCCGAGTGCAAGCAGGCCCGCTAGGCCCGATTCGGATTGACTTTGGCTTTAACGATCGCGGCGGAAGCAACATTCGCTTTGGCTTTGGAGAACGCTTCTAAATGGTCAACACACAGGGCTGCATCACACAGGCGCGATCGCTCTCCCAACCCTTTTCTTGCTCTGGAATCGGGCTGCATACTGGAGACCTGACAACGGCGCGAGTTTTACCCGCAGAACCCGGACGAGGGCGATATTTCATTAGAACCGATTTACCTGATGCTCCGGAGATTCCGGCTCGGATTGAATCAGTTCGAGAAACCATGCTTTCGACGGAACTTGTGAATGGAGCAGCAAAAGTTCGCACTGTTGAGCATCTACTAGCCGCGCTTGCAGGGTTGGGGATCAATGACGTGCGAATTGAAGTCGATGGGGCAGAAGTGCCGCTCCTTGATGGATCGGCTCGATCGTGGACGGAAGCCATTCTCCAAGCGGGAACGATCGAGCAAACGGCACGGACTTCACCGATCTCCCTCACCGAGCCTGTCTTCGTGCGGCAAGGGGATGCGTTTGTGGCAGCGATTCCCGCTCTGGAACTGCGATTTTCTTACGGGATTGACTTTGAACTGAGCGCGATCGGCAATCAATGGCACAGTTGGCGATTTGATCCCACCACGTTTGCCGAGGAAATTGCGCCAGCGCGGACGTTTGGATTTGCTCATCAGATCGAACAGTTACGAGCAAATGGTTTAATAAAAGGCGGTTCGCTTGAAAATGCCTTAGTGTGTAGCGCTGAGGGATGGATTAATCCACCATTGCGGTTTTCAAATGAACCAGCACGCCATAAACTTCTAGACTTAATAGGAGATCTCAGTTTACTGGGGACGTTTCCAATCGCTCACTTTTTGGCATACAAAGCGAGTCATGGGTTACATACTCAACTGGTGCGTCAACTGTCGAATCTCTCATCTCATTAAGTCTGTAAGTCTGTCACTGTCTAGCTCTTTAACTGGAACCCCATGTCAACCTTGATTGAAACCCATACCGCCCCAACTGAGAATTCAGACGCTCAGCCCGCCATCAAAACCACCTTCTCTGTTGAAGAAATTCATCAACTGCTGCCACATCGCTATCCGTTTGCCCTCGTCGATCGCATTGTCGATTACGTTCCAGCAAAAATGGCGATCGGGATTAAAAACGTTTCATTCAATGAGCCGCAGTTTCAAGGGCACTTTCCGGGTCGTCCGATTATGCCGGGAGTGCTGATCGTCGAAGCAATGGCACAGGTGGGTGGAGTTGTTCTCACTCAAATGGCGGATGTGCAAGGGGGACTATTCATGTTTGCTGGGATCGACGGGGTCAGGTTCCGTCGTCCGGTCGTGCCAGGCGATCAACTGGTCATGACGGTGGAACTGCTCTCGGTGAAAGCACGTCGTTTTGGGAAGATGCGCGGTCGTGCCGAAGTTGACGGACAGCTTGCCTGTGAAGGTGATTTAATGTTTGCGCTCGTCGATTGAAGACAGCCCCATGCGCTGATTCCCCCTTCTCTTTGTTCCTCTACCCTCTATCTATGACCACTACCTTGATTCACCCGACTGCTGTGATTCACCCGAATGCTCAACTTCATCCAACCGTCCAAGTTGGTGCATATGCGGTGATTGGAGAGCATGTCAAAATCGGAGCGGGATCAGTTGTCGGGCATCATGTGGTAATCGAGGGTTGGACGGAAATGGGAGAGCGCAATCAGATTTTTCCGGGAGCGGCGATCGGGCTTGAGCCGCAGGATCTGAAATACGATGGCTCACTCGGTTTGGTGCGGATTGGCAATGGCAATCAGATTCGTGAGTTTGTCACGATTCATCGCCCGACCTTTGCCGATCGCATTACGCTGATTGGCAACGGCAATTTGCTGATGGCATATGTGCATGTCGGGCATGAGTGCGTGATCGAAGATCAGGTGATTATCGCCAATTCGGTACAGATGGCGGGTCATGTCCATATCGAATCAAAAGCAAGATTAAGTGGGGTCTTAGGGATTCATCAGTTTGTCTGGATTGGACGACACGCGATGATCGGAGGGATGAGTCGGATTGATCGCGACGTGCCGCCGTTTGTGATTGTCGAGGGCAATCCTTCACGGATTCGGGCGTTTCATCAGATCGGATTGCAGCGATCGGGCTTTTCGGCAGAAGAGATTAATTTGCTGAAAAAAGCCTATCGAACCGTGTTTCGGTCTGGTTTGCCGATGAACCAGGGGCTAGAGCAATTAGATCTGCTGCCTGAAAACGAGCATATTCAGCATTTGCAGCAGTTTATTCAACTCTCTTTGTCGCCCGGGCGTAGAGGACTGACACCGAGCGCAGTGGTAAGAAGCTCATGAAGAAGCGGATTTTTATCAGTACGGGTGAAGTGTCCGGCGATTTGCAAGGGGCAATGCTGGTGAGAGCGCTGTATTCCCAAGCGGAACAACTGGGAGCAGAAATTGAGGTGCTAGCACTGGGCGGGGTTCGGATGGAAGCCGCAGGCGCGAAATTGCTCGGCAATACAACGGAAATCGGTTCGATTGGAATTATCGAAGGGTTACCGTATTTGTTGCCGACCTTGAGCGTTCAACGTCGCGCTAAGCAGTACCTCCGCGAGAATCCACCCGATTTTGCGGTGATGATTGATTACAGTGATCCTAATATCAGTATTGGGCTACACATTCGCAAATACTTGCCTGATGTGCCAACGGCTTACTTTATTGCACCGCAAGAATGGGTTTTGCGAATTAACGAGAAAAAAACGCAGTGGATTGTGCAAATTAGTGATTGCATCTATTCAATTTTTCCGTCTGAGGCAGCCTATTACAAATCAAACGGCGCGAACGCTACATTTGTCGGACATCCCTTGATCGATCGCATGAGCAACGCACCCGATCGCTCAACGGCTCGATCGAAATTAGGAATTGCACCGAATCAAACCGCGATCGTGCTGCTTCCGGCATCGCGCCAACAGGAAATCAAATATATGATGCCTGTAATTTTCAAAGCAGCGCAGCAGATTCAAGCAAAGATTCCTGGTGTACGGTTTCTGGTTCCACTATCGCTAGAAAAATATCGATCGCAGATTGTTCAAGGAATTGAGAAATACCAACTGCAAGCTCAAATTGTCGAAGGTTCACCGTTAAATGCGATCGCAGCAGCAGATCTGGCGATTACAAAATCTGGCACAGTCAATCTTGAAATTGCCCTGCTCGATGTGCCGCAAGTCGTGATGTATCGCTTATCTCCGTTTACGTATTGGGTGGCAAAGCATATCCTCAAACTCAAGTTACCGTTTGCGTCACCGCCAAACTTGGTCAACATGAAAGCGATCGTGCCCGAATTTATCCAAGATGCTGCCACGTCTGAAAATTTAACGCAGTCGGCACTAGAGTTGCTCAATCCTGAACATCGAGCGAAAACGATTGCAGACTATCAAGAGATGCGAGAGGCTTTAGGTGGAGAAGGAGCTTGCGATCGAGTCGCGCGATCTATTTTGGCGCGGTTAGGATTTTGTGAGGCTCCAGAATTCCAAACTTTCGTATGAAGTGCACCAGGAAAACCTGCACGATCGCATAGACTCAGAATGGAGCATCGTTCGAGCCATGTATACCTACGCTTTCTTCAAAACGCCAACTACACCGCTACAGCTGAGTGCAGGAATTGACGGGGATTTAGAAGTCATTGAAACGGGTGCTTTAGCAGCTTTGGTGGAACCAGAGTTAGAGTTTGAAGCGGTGCAGAACGATGATGACCGATTGGTGCAAGCCGTGCTCGCGCACGATCGCGTGATTTGTGATTTGTTTTGGCAAGTGACGATTTTGCCGCTTCGGTTTGGAACACAGTTTTTGTCTCGCGATCATCTGATTGCTCATCTGAACGAAAATCGCGACAAGTATTTAGGCAAACTGAATCAGCTAGAAGGAAAGGCAGAATATCGGCTGAAGCTAACCCCGATCGAGCTTGAGTTACCAAGCAATCCAGAAATGAATGGCAGCACGAAAGGACGGGATTACTTTCAGGCAAAAAAGCAGCAGTATCAAGCGCATCTCGACCAAAAAGACCAGCAACAGCAGGAATTTCAGCAGATTTTGGCAGAAATCGAACAGGTCTATCCGGATGCCAAACTCAAAGCAGGTTCAGATGGGGTTGAGAAGCTGTATTTATTGATTAATAAACAGGATGAGATGTCGCTTTATCAACATCTGAGTAAATGGCAAAATCAATATCCACAATGGGAATTAGGATTAGGAGAAGCATTACCGCCGTATCATTTTGTGTAATACTAGCGGCGCGATAAGGCTAATCCGAAACTGAATACAAGTAGAATCACTAAAGCAATCCATCCCGCGTTTCGTCGTGCCCAAGCAGCCGGAGTCATTTCATACCGGGATGGATTGCTAACGATCGGCACTGTGGCATTGTGATACATCGTGCATTCCCAAGCATCAGGACGCTGGGGATAGTTGCAGGTATCATCCGCATCATAGATACAGGTTTTGCAGAGGGGTTCGGTTCCGGTAGCGCGATGAAGTACGATGCCGGGATGACCATGAGCTCTGAGTGAGGTGCGACAGCGAGGACAAGCGATCGCATCGGATCGAACGGATTGACCGCAGCGAGGACAGTTAATCATAGAGTGCGTAGCTAATCGTAGCTAATCATAGAGTGCGTAGCTTTACTTCACAGAGGGTTCGCTAAATTTGCGGACTTGATATTCGCCTTCTTCGGCAAATGGGAAGGATTGTCCCATTGCTGCTGTGAATCGTCGGTCAGTTTCTTCGAGAACCGAGGCGGGAATGCCTTTCCAAGCGTCTTTGGTTTGCCAGTAAATCACCATAATCAAGTCGGTGTCATCTTTGGGATTGAACCAAATTTCCTTACCGACATAACCCGGATATTTTGACAAAGTTTCTGTCCAAATCTCAGCATCTTTTTGAATATAAGTTTCCCGAAGTTCTAGCGGAACTTTAACTTTCAGCCATTCGATAACCATACTTTCTATCTGTAGAGGAATGACACCACGATCGCAAACTCATTAGTTTAGAGTCTAACGCTTCGGGCATTGCTTATGTTGACTCATCTTAACAAGCAGTGGAAAACTGAGCTAACAGATTTAGTTCGGGGCGCATCGGGTGGTTTTTTGCTTGGGATTCCATTGCTTTATACGATGGAGGTTTGGTGGATTGGTTCCTATGTCAGTCCATTCAGAATGCTATTTGCTTTAGTATTGACATTCTTAATTGTATTGCTATTAAACCAGGCTTCGGGATTTCGCCACGGCAACGATATCAGAACGATCGATGCTGTGAAAGATACGATTAAAGCTTTAGCGATCGGTTTAGTGTGTAGTGGTGCAACCTTAGTATTACTGCGAGAAATCAGATTCGATGCGCCGTTAATTGAAGTGCTGGGTAAATTGATTTACGAAAGTGTTCCCTTTACATTCGGTGTGGCATTGGCGAATCAGTTTTTAGGGAAAGATGAATCGCGATCAGGCGATGATCCACCTGCACGTCAAGGTAATGCAACGTTATCGGATATTTCAGCGACTTTAATCGGTGCGCTTGTGATTGCATTTAACATTGCCCCCACTGATGAGATTCCTATGTTGGCATCAGCGGTAACAGGTGGATGGTTGCTTGCGATGATTGCAGCATCCTTGTTGGTGTCGTACTGCATTGTGTTTGCGGCAGGATTCACAAATCAATCCCAACGCTATCAGCATAAGGGTGTGTTTCAGCGTCCTTGGGGTGAAACGATCGCAGCCTATTTAGTCTCATTGTTTGCTGCAATGCTGATGTTAGTGTTCTTTCAAAAGCTGCACTTCGATGATCCGTGGCAGTTGTGGCTAAGATACACGGTTTTACTCGGATTGCCTGCGGCGGTTGGGGGTGCAGCAGGACGATTAGCAGCTTAGGAGAAAAGGATGCCACAAGCAAAACGAGAAACTCGATCGCCTGCTGAATGGATCACGTTTGGAATTGCGAGCAGCATTTTGGGCACGATCGCTGGCTTGGTGATTTATGTGTGGGTTAGCGAGCGCTATGAACCTGCCGCCATTTCAATCGAACAGCGTGAGATTCGTAATACGAATGGGAAATTTTATGTCCCCTTTGAAGTGACGAATACGGGCGGTGAAACTGTAGAATCAGTGCAAGTGGTTGCAGAGTTAAAGGCGGGCGATCGCGTATTAGAATCGGGTGATCAGCAGATTGATTTCTTATCGAGGGGTGAGAAGGAAGAAGGTGCATTTGTGTTTCAGCGCGATCCGCGTCAGGGTCAATTAGTTGTCCGAGTCGCAAGCTATAAAATTCCGTGATGAATCATTCTCTAAGTGCGATCGTTCTTGCAGGCGGCAAAAGTTCCCGCATGGGACGCGATAAAGCGTTGATTGAGGTAGATGGCGTTCCATTGCTAAAACGAACTTGTGATGCAGCAAGGCACTGTACTGATTTGATTTATATCGTGACTTCTTGGTGCGATCGCTATCAATCAATTGTTTCAGAGGTGCAGTGGATTCAAGAAACAAGCCCACGATCGCCCCTGATTGCCTTTTCTGAAGCTCTAACGCAAGTTTCAACGGACTGGGTGTTACTGCTGGCTTGTGATTTACCTCGATTAGAAGGTAAATCACTTAAAGAATGCACGACACAACTTTCCGACGTGCCTATTGTGGTCGCGAGAAGCCAGGAAAGATGGGAACCTTTGTGTGGATTTTATCGCCGCGATCGACTCCTCAGCTTGCAAAGCTACATTGCGGGAGGAAAGCGATCGTTTCAGGAGTGGCTTGATTCTGAAACGGTGCAGGAATTACAGCTTCGCGATCGGCAAATGCTCTTAAACTGTAATACTCCGGATGATCTCAAAGAAGTTCAGTAATCTGATTCCATTCCAATTCTGTTAAAGGCTGAATCGTAAAATCAATTCCAAAACAATCCCTTGCAGCATCAATTAGCGTTTCTACGATCGTCTCGATCGAAACTGATAACTCCAATAACGTTAACGGTTGACCAAACACTTGCTCAAACAATTCCACGTCCGTTTGAATCTGCATTGATCCATGCTGCAAAATCGCATCCTCTCGCCGCAACTGAGCACTTCCAATCAGTTTAATCCCGTCAAGTGTGATCAAATCTGCCCCTGTCGCCGTTCCAAAACAGTTGGGATTATGAATATATCCCCGTCCTGCGTCCCCGTACTGTAGCTGAATGCCTAACCGCTTCCATCCCTGAATGAGAAACTCACAAATCGCTTGATATGCCTGCATTCGCTTCTGCCCCAAGCCAGACGTAATCACAGCGTAAGTCAAATCACCCTGATGCAACACGGCTCGACCTCCGCTTGGACGGCGCACAAGGTTGATCGCACCTCCATTCCAAGCCAAAGACTGCCAAGCATCAGGATAATGGCGCTGATGATAGCCGAGTGAGATGGCCGTGGGCGACCAAGTATAAAAGCGCAAAGTGGGTGGATGTGAGCCAGAGCGATGCTGCTCTAGCAACCAGGTATCGATCGCCATTTGCAATTGTCCAGGAGCTTGAATTATGGGAATCAACCGCCACTCATTCATCTAATCAAGCTCAGTTTCAAGCTTCTTCTTTTTCTATTGTAGCAGTGATAAAAGTGTAGCAATGATAAAAGCTTGTAGAGAAAATAGGCTCAATCCGTCTGATCGCAGCTTTAATACCCAATCAATTTGTTAATGCTACAGATCCTCCGCCCCCTAAATCCCCCAGAATGGGGACTTTGAGAATTCAATCCTTCTTTGGCTTGAAGTCCCCCACTTGTGGGGGATTTAGGGGGGCTTGCAAGATCTGTAGCGATTAAAGATCAATTCGGTATAAGAACCAACATCTGTTAAAAGGTAACTGTATCGTATCTATCTTTTGCAAGGTTAAGAGATCGAGTCCGACAACTACCGTGAAGACATTCACACATATTTTCTAGGAGCTTTATGTCTTACGCAATTGATTCTCAAAGCGAAAATACTAAGCGCGCGTTATCAATGTTTCAACGCTACGACATCGACACTCAGCTTGCGTTACTATGGTATGGCTATCTAGACATCAAAGATGAGCTAACACCTGCTCCCCCTGCAACTGCGGATAATCTTGCTCATATCCTTTATGGTGAAATCAAGGCTCTTCCCCAAGAACAGCAACTGCAAGCACAACGCGATATTCTCAGCGGCGCAGACAGCCAATTTGGAAAGACTTATAGTGCAATGAGCAACAGTGCGCGAATTGAAGTCTGGCTGCTTTTAGGACAGGGCATGGAAAGCGGCGAGATCATTAACGTTCCTTCCGATTACAAACTGCCAGAACAGACCCATGAATTTAGCGATTTTATTTCTGGGCTGAGCTTTGAAGAACGAGTTGGATTCATGCAAGCCGGAGTACAACGCATGGGTACAACATCGAAAGCATAATTTTTAGATGCTGTGAAACTCCAAGGGTTTAGAACTCTTGGAGTTTTTGAACTTGAAGCTTTTGGACTTGAAGCTTTTGAACTTGAACTTTTGTCTGAGTTAAGCGCTGCCAAACTCTGCTCGTAAAGCATCGTCCTTTTCGTCTGCGATCGTCGCCACAAGCGTAATTAATCGAGAAATCTCACCTGGCGATAAGTCTGCAACTGTGCGCGAAGAAACCACTGCGATTTGATCGTTAAAGATCGCAAAGTGCGCCTCCAGCGTCGTTAACCAATTCATCTCCAGCAATTTGCGCGTTAATTGCGCCTCATTCTGCACAGGTAGCTTTAGAACACTCGCCCATGCAGTCAACGTATCTTCATCAGTTGTACCAGTCAACTGCACGAAGGTTTCTACGCTGCCATATTTGAACTTCCAAACATAACCACCTTCGCCTTCAGTGTGGCTAACCATTGCGCTATCGGTCTGGTCTAAGCTGCTGATCACCGTTTCGATCACTTGAATCAGGTCAACGCTAGTGATCGCTTCACTGCCCAGCGCGGCTGTGTTTGCGCCAGAAGTTTCCAAAGTTTGTTGATAGTTCGTCATACAGTCGCTCGTAAAAATCCGCAGTTGTGTCTACGGTAGCGCTATCTGCCCCTGGTTTACCTCCGCCTTGGGGATTTCTTCATTTTTACTATAAAAATGCGGAGCAACGATCGGTTTGTCTTCCTACTTTTGGTAGACGCAGATCAAAGTTACGAATGTCTCACATGATGGATGATGGATTCTGCCCGATCGCGGAATAGTTGGGAAGTCCCAATTTATAGGAGAAGAATTATGACGATCACGATCCGCGACGACGTGGTTTACATCATGCTGAAAAAGATTGATGAGAGCGATCAAGGCCCTGGCCCTGATCCAGTAAAGTTTACTGAAACCGACTTTACTGGCATTCCAATGACTCCTGCTGAGTTTCTCGGTCACTTAGACTATCTCAACCAAAGACAGTACATTAACGCTGAATTCTCCGGAAACGCTTACGGCAATCAAGACGACGTGCCGAATGTTGTGAATGAAGAAGAGTTTGGCTTTAGAGTTGCCAATACCTATGGTGCGCCTGATGGCCCATTGCCGCATTTAATTGAGTTCAAAAAGGCGGAACTGACTCAGCGGGGGCGGGATATGCTCCGAGATATGGAAGTCAATCCGCCGAAAACCATGCAAAAGGGGCAAACGGTTCCGATCGCGACCAAAGACACGCCCTTTCTCGAAAAAGTCGCCCTCAAAGGCGGAATTTCTGACCTGTATGATGCTCGCGACATTACCGAAGTGGTCTTCCGTACCATGCGCGACATGATGACCAATGAAGCCGTCGAACATGTCTCCGAAGAGCTGCATGTGCCGCTTGATGAAGGCAACCCCGATCGCACCCTCTACACGGCAACACCACTTGCAACCCAAGTCTCTGACTTGTGGGAAGATACAAACCCGATCGTGCATTTCCTCAGCCACATTCGTCCGCCTCTGAAAATTAAAGCAGATACATTCTTGTTCCGAGTCAAACAAGAAGCTGGCTTACAACCGAACACTACGCCTGAACAAGTCGTTTCGGCAGTCTTTTCAGCCACCAAAGATGAGCTTTCACAAGAGCGCGTTCAAGAAGTTGCACAGTTCTTGCCCGATAAGGTTCGGGAACTGTGGGAAAAAGCGTAGCGAATAGAAGCGATCGCGGAATTAAGCCTGCCAAGTGCCTGAGAAAATGCTTTTTACCGCGGTCGTAATTCTTCCTAAATCCTCATTTAGCAACGGCGGACACTCTAAGCTTTTTGCCAGTCCGCCGTTAAATAACTGTCTTGCTTCACTCGAAACAAGAAATAATGCAGTCGCTAGCTGTCGATCGATCATCGTTTGATCTTGCAGCGCATCAAACACCACCTTCAATGCCAGCAAAATCGCAGTAACTTGTCCCGGCAAAGGGGGTTGACCCTGCCTTAACCGTCCGAGGAAGGTATCAGCAGCGTTAACATTCGTGTGATCGATGAGTAACCGACGAGCAGTTTCGTAATCCACGATCGAGCGCTTCAGAAAGATTGACTGTATCACTTTAGCGCGAATTTGCAATTTTGCTAGATTTGATTGCAGAAGGTAGAGAGACGCGATCGTGAGAATTAACGCAGTCTGCCTAAGCCTTCAAAGCCCCCAGAATGGGGAATTTAGGGTGCGATCGCTCGCAGTGCTGCGGGCGATCGCACTTTGGCTTAGGTTAGGAGAAAGTTCGCTCTAGTCAATGAGCTTGCCTGAACGCCCGCGACGATCGCTAGTAGCTCGTTGCTGCTACCCGCCTGAATCAAAGCATTGCCTGCATTTGCCCCAGTTCCTTGCAGAATCGACAGCCGCCCAAACGTCAGTCCGCCGGAGAGCGCAATCGAGTCCTCGTCGGAATTAAAGTCGCTGATCGTGTCTGTCCCGGTGCCTGTTTTCAGCACAAACACATCACGCTCAGCCCCGCCAACTAGCAGATCCTCGCCTGCCGCACCCACTAGCCAGTCGTTGCCATTGCCACCGAACAGGCTGTCGTTGCCATTGCCACCGTTGAGGTGGTCGTTGCCTTCGCCACCGCGCAGCAAGTCAGCACCACCAAACGCAAAGATACGATCGTCGCCGCCTTGGGCGTTGATCACATCGTCCGAGTTGCTGAAGCCATTGGTCGTGTTATCCAGGTCGTTGAGGAAGGTGACGGTGTTGCGGTTGAAAATGCGCGACTGCAGCGAGTCTGCATCAAAGACATCAAAGCTATCTTCAACGCGAGCTTGACCATCGAACAAAAAATTACCGAGATCCACAGTTGCGCCAGTCTTTTGGAGCAGGTTGTCTAGGTTCTCTAGCTGGAAGTTTCGCAGGATTGCGCCGGTGTTGGCAACGCCATCAAACGCAAGCACCACATCGCCACCGTCTTGAGTCAGCAGCAAATTGCGCGCAGTCAGTCCTGTCCCTTCAAACTTGAGCGTATCGGCTTCAGCGATCGTCGCTGCACTCGGATGCGTCCCCAGCCCAACTCCGCCAAAGTCAACCACCACCGCAACACCTTCGCCTTGCTCGATCGTAATCGTTTTTTGTCCGCCTTCGCCATCGGTCAAAGTCGTTAAGTCAATCCCAAAAGCAGTCCGGTACATCAGGCGATAAATGTCGGTGTTGTCTAGGGTGCTAGGCAACAAGTCAGCGTTCATTCCGTAAGCTTTCGCGACAGTGCTGCCGGGGAAGTCGCCCATGCTGACCCAGCCGACTCCAAAGTTGCCAACGGGGCCTTCTAGCCCAGGCTGTGCCTCAAACGCTGTCCAAGAGTCGGGGACATCGGTGACTCCACTTTGCAAGCGTCCTGTGGTTCCGTCGAGCGGATTGGTCAGGTTTTGTGTGCTAACGTTCGTAGGATTCACGCCCACGGTCGGTTGGGTGGTCAAGGGAGTAGACGGTAAGCCAGGCGCGAAGGGGGTCGGCTGCCAGACTTGTAATCCTCCGGCTTCACTGTCGGCTGCGGTGAGCAACAGCGTATTGGGATTGACATTGCGAATAAATTCCTGCGCCACCCCGATCGCGGCATCAGCTCGCAAGGTTGCCTGAATTGCACCGATCGCGTTATTGGCATTGGGCAGGTTGTCGGTGCCTTCTTCTTCTAGCACCACGAAGAATCCATCTGGATCGCTCGAAACCGCAGTCAGGGTAGCCTGCAACATCTCGGCAACCGATACCGGATTTGCATTACCAGGTTGCCCGTAGGGATTGCGCCCTTGTGCCGCCTGCACTTCTTCGCTGCTGCTGTTGTAAGTGTCTTCCCAAGCAAATACACCCAAGATCTTTTCATCCGGGCGCACCGTTGCTAGTTCTGCCTGGGTATAAATCACTCGATAACCGCGATTCTGGGCTTCTGTAATCAGGTTTAATCCATCAGTGCGGGCACCCATCGCGCTTAAAGCGCCGCCAAATGTACCCGACTGATCCGTCGGCAGCATCCAGCGTTCACCGCCGCCCATGATCACCTGAGCACCAGACTCCATGACTAGCTGGCGAATGATTTCGCTGTGGTTGCTGCGATTGGCTACTTCTGCTAAGAAGGCACCGGAACCGGGTTCGCTAACGCGACCGGAGTTGATAATCGCGATCGCTTTGCCCGCATCCCGCGCTTCTTCCAAAATCGTGGTGCCTAGCTTACCCGACAGGGACGTGACGCGGCTCCCGTCTGCATTCAGCCCGAAGGAATCGCCAAACACCTTCACCCCGTTTGCGTGAACGACGGCACTCCCATCGGAACTGCCAGTTAATTGATCGCTGAGGTGTCCGAGGTAAACTCCGCTATTTGTCATCAAATCCCAGTTCAGGCGACCATCAGGGCCTTCTGACACAAACCGAGCCGCACCAAACAGTGAAGGGCTGTGTCCATCTGGGTGAATGAAAATGACGTTTCCGGTGGCTTGAGTGGCAGCAGGCGGAGCGATCGGCATTTTCACAGGTTGATCGGGTAGATCCACTCCGGGAAACAGAGTTTCGTACATCACCCGATAAATATCAGTATTGTCTACCGTTGCAGGCAGTTTGTCTGCATTCAGACCATGAGCTTTGGCAACGATCGATCCTGCAAAGTCCGGTGTCCCAACCCAGCCCACACCAAAGTTAGAAACGAGACCATTCGCAGCCGGAGCCGAGGTAAAGGTTGCGGTTCCGCGACCGTTGACTCCATCTAACGGGTTAGGAAAGGGAGCACCTGCGCCCGTTGTCGTGTTCGTTGGGTTAGCATTCACGGTACCGACATTGCCAGCAGGCAGGGGTTCCACAATTTGCAGACCGCCCGCATCACTATCAGCCGCCGTAACTACTAAGGTATTCGGGTGCTTTTCTACAAAGTCAAGGGCAACACCGTAAGCTGCATCCGCCCGGCGCAAAGCCTCTAGCGTTCCAGAAGCGTTGTTGATGTTGCCAAAGTTGTCGGTGCCTTCTTCTTCTAGCACCGTGAGTGAACCATTTTGAAACTTGGGGTTGCGCTCTAAAATGGTTTGAGCCGCCGCTAACATCTCGCCTACTGTGGGGGCAGAAGGCACGTAGGGGGGAGTATTGGTAGCACTCTGGTTTTCTTCTACGCCGGTGAGGTTGCCAGTGGCAGTGCGGATGTTGTCGTTGAAGGTGTCTTCTGAGGCAAAAATACCGAGAACCTTTGTGATTGCGGGATTTGCAGCGACCTGATTCAGTTGCGCTTCGGTGTAGACCACCGTGTAGCCAAGAGACTCTGCCAGTTCAATCAGGTTGATTTGGGGGCGCTGGCTGGCACTGGTGGAAATCGCATCAAGTTGAGCCGCGCTTTGCACATAGGCACTCGCTCCCGATGGCGGCTGGGTGCCAACGGGCAGATAGTTCACCAAGCCACCCCCTAGAATCACATCGACTCCAGAACGAACCACTTGTTCTGTGATTAGGGCAAATTGGGCGCGGGGAAAGACATCAAATCTAGAGAGTCCTGGGGGCACATCTGCGTAGCCGACTTGGGCGACAAAGGCTCCTGTACCGGGTTCTGCGATCGCGCCAGAGTTAATCAGCGCAGTTGCCTTACTTGCGGCAACTGCTTCTTCCATAATCGTCTGATTAACTTTGCCAGAGAGCGCTTGCAGGGGTGCATCTTCATAGCGAGAAACCGTGGGACTGGGATCGAGATCGATCGCAGTTGCTCGATCTAAGCCGAAGGACTCAGCAAACACTTTCACACCAGTTGCGTGAGTGACTGCACCTGCATTCGAGGTTCCGGTCAACTGATCTTCCATGTGTCCTAAATACACACGGGCTTGATCCATACGATCCCAGTTGAGCCGACCATCTGGCCCTAGATCAAACCTGAGTTCGGGATAAGGAATGGGACAAGAAAGGGGCAAACTCGATAGGCTGAAATTGCTAAAAATCCCGCCCAATTTGCCCTCATGTCTAGTCTAGAAGAACTCTTTTGC
>NZ_JAMPLL010000028.1:0-44289 GCF_039962495.1 Leptolyngbya sp. AS-A5
ATGTAGCACGGGAGATTTATCACATCATTCGCAAAACGCGCTCAACTTCCGAAGTGCCTGACGTGACTCAGGCTTAAGAACACAAAAAACACTTGACATCTATAGGAGCATCACCTCAACTTCCATCTTTGCCTGCCATTTCTGAAGCAAAGTTGGAACGACATCATGCAGCAGAGATTTATGCCACTCGTGAAAGATTTCGGCGCGTTTGATGGTATCGCTGCTGGGGCGAACTGTGAGCGTAATGCGTTTGTGGTCGAGAGTAACGTTGGGTTTCTCATCTTTGTAAACTACAGATAAGAGATAGCGTCGTCCCCAGATGTAATGAGTTTCTCGATCGATAAATTGTCGGGGCGTTTCTCTCGCTTGACTCAGGAATTGATGTTGCTGATCGCGAATCCATCCAAGTTTACTGATGACGTAAGCTCGGGCGACATCGAGTCGGGTTGAAACTGGAGCGACCAAAGTGACGCGCCCATCGGGGGGATGCACAGACAGGTGAACGTTCTGAACATCTTTGAGCGTGACGGAAATGGGAATCTCTCCAACTTGGATGGTTTGGGTCATCTGTAGCCAATCTGATTTTTGATAATCTCGAAGATTGCCAGAGTCGCACTCCGATCACGCAACATTATAGGAAAGATTTCATTGAGAACTTGTCTTTCTCGCATTTCGTCACCTTTCCAGCCAGCCGGGGCGCGTTCTCGCATGGCTTGATCGAGTTCGAGGGCGATCGCAGCTTTTGCGTCTGGATCTTCGGGGCATTGGAAGGTGGCGGCTGGAATGGTCGCGAGGTTATTGAACAGGACGATCGCTTCTGGTTTGCCATTCAATGTCGCAGGAAGATCCACAGTCGGCTGTCTTTGCTGAAACTGACGAACTAGGGCTTCAGCGTTTTTAAGGAATTGCTCATAGGATTGGGTATCGTCGCGTTTCTGCTGAATCAGATCATCGAGAAGCTTCGACATTTCTGCATAGAATCTGGGGTCGGTGAGTTGATCCCGAATGATCGTTCGGCGAACATTGTTGATGATGCCTTCCGCGATCGCATTGTTCGAGAGATTCCCTTTTTTATTGAGCTTTTGGGCAATCGCGTCGTGGATGCCCGTTTTGATAATGGCTTCTGTTAGAGACAGGCTGCTGAGATCTCCGAGTTTCTCCGATGGGTCAGCCTGAATGTAGGTATTGATCAGATGACGCATATCTGACTCATAGGGCTTGATGTCTAGCTCTTCTCCGGAGTGTTGTTTGATTGCCAATCGAATGTCGGTGTAGAATTTTGTCTCTTGTTCTAGCGCGGCGATCTCTGTTTCTGAACAGCCTGCAACATCGAGACTTCTAGCGATCGCAGCATAGGCGCGGAGGAAAGTTGCTACCGCTTTGTAGAACGAGATTCGGAGCGGTTCGGTGTCGTTGAGCGCATTGAAATCATCGGCATCGCCGCAGAAGTAATGCAGATATTGCTCGACTTCGCGGGGGAGGGGGACGGGTTCACACAGATAGCGGAGGGCTTCACGGGCAGAGTCGAGTCTTGCTTTGCCTTCTTGAACGCAGTCTTTCAGGAGAATGTTGGAGTCTCCGATCGTTTCATCAATATCTAACTCGTCGGAGTTGTAAACCGCGATCGAGGTTTGTACCTGCTCTAGAAGTTCTTTGTAATCGACGATGTAGCCATATTCTTTGTCATCACCATCGAGACGGTTGGTGCGACAAATGGCTTGAAAGAGGGTGTGATCCCGCATTTCGTTGTCGAGATAGATGTAGGTACAAGAAGGCGCATCAAAGCCAGTTAGAAGTTTGCTCACGACGATGAGAAGTTTACAGTTCACAGGTTCATCTTTGAAGCGGCGTTTGATTTCGTCTTCGTATTTTTTTGTAGTGGGGAAGTCTCGGAGAACGTACTGGGTGTAGGTGTTGTATTTGTAGTGTTCATCGCTGTTCGGAGGTTCGCGGGAGATGGCGTTGTGATTCGGTTCGTAGGAAGTGATGATGCCGCAGTATTGACCGAAGGTCGTGTTGTGGAAGAGGCGGAAGTAATGGCAGGCATCATAAATCGAAGCGGCGACGAGGATGGCAGTACCACGATCGTCATTCAAGCGGGGAATTGTACCAAAGTCATGAATGATATCGGCGACGATGCGGTTCTTGCGTTCGCCGGAACTCATCAACTCCTCCATTGTTGCCCAACGTTTGCGGAGAACGGCGCGTTGGAAGTTGTTGAGTCCTCGGGTTTTCTGATCGAACCAGGCATCGATCGCTTTTTGCGAGGTGAGGCGCTGCGGGACATCGCGGGCTTCGTATTTCAGATCGAGAATGACTTTATCGGTGACGGCTTCGTGGAATTTGTAGGTGTGGATGTAGGTGCCGAAGACTTCGCGGGTGGTTTGTTTGTCTTTTCGGAGCAAGGGGGTTCCGGTGAAGCCGATGAAGATCGCACTCGCCAGCCAGCGCTTCATTTGCTTGTTCAGGTCGCCGCCTTGGGTGCGGTGACATTCGTCAACGAAAACGTAGAAGCGTCCGTGAATGTTGGGCGGGGGCGCTTTGGAGTCGAGATCAAATTTATGAATCAGGGCACAGAGTACGCGGGGCTTAGTGTCGGTCAGTTTTTCGACGAATTGCGATCGCGAGGTAATTCGAGGGGAAGGGGAGTTTTCCCCAACGATGCCAACGTTTTTCAGGACTCCTTCGATTTGTTTATCGAGTTCGTCGCGATCGGCGATGATTAGGATGCGTCCTTCCGGGTCGTGTTCGAGTAGCCATTTCGCCAGCAGCACCATGAGGATGCTTTTACCGCTGCCCTGAGTGTGCCAGATTACACCGCCTTCTCGTTGGTGAATCCGATCTTGAGCGGCTTTGATGCCTGCATATTGATGCGGGCGGGGCACTTTTTTCTTGCCACCGTCGAAGATGATGAAGTTGTAGATGAGATCGAGGAGGCGGGATTTTTTGCAGAGTTCGGCGAGGGGTCGATCGAAGAAATATCCGGTCGGGATTGGATTGGGTTTGGGATGTTGGGACTTCCAGGCGACGAAGAATTCTGCGGGTGTGCCTGTGGTGCCATAGTAGAGTCCTTTAGAGTCGCTTCCAGCAAAGACGAATTGGATCGTGCTGAAGAAGTTCTTATTAAATATTTCTTCTTGGTTAGTGATGAGTTGGTTGATTGCGTCGTTGACTTCGACAGAGCTGCGTTTGAGTTCGATGAGGGCGATCGCGATGCCGTTGAGGTAGAGGACGAGATCGGGGCGGCGTTCGTGTCCGCCTTTGAGGGTGACTTCTTCGGCTAGGGCAAAGTCATTGGCTTCGGGGTTGTTCCAGTCGATCAGGTGGACGGTTTCGTGGTCTTGTCCGGCGGCAATTTGGACGGGGATGCCGTAGCGTAGGAGTTGGTAGGTGCGGAGGTTTGCCTGGTAGAGGGTGATCCCTGTGGTGTCGGCTGCGGTTTCGAGTTTTTGCAGGGCGGCGGAGATGTGGGCATCGGTGTAGCCGCGCGATCGCAAGTTGTCGCGTAGGAGATCGGGTTCAATGTTGCGATTGCTTGATCGCTTGTGCCAGTCACCGAGATAGCGGTATTCCAAACAGTCGGGTCGAGTTTTGTCGGTAAAGAGGGCAACGACGCGATTTTGGGTCACTCTTTCGGAGCGGGCTTTTTCAGGCATGAATCAGGTAATTTAGGCTACACCGTAACCAGTATACGGGCGTTTATAAGAAGGATGTAGTCTGAGTACGATATCTGTTTTGATTGACCGACATCGATATCTGTAGTGTTTTGCTGGAGCCAGATTTTGCCGTCTTTGATGTCGAAGTGGAGAATAGTGGGATATACGCGGCTAAGCCCGTTCCAGCCAATCCACATAAGTTGATAATGGTCGCGAACAGTGTCACAGAAAAGTAGCTTTTACACAGTTTTGATATTGCTGGCGAAACTTTTCGTTACCTCTGCAACCCTGATTCTAGCCTCGATTAAATTACAGAACTTAACTGTTTGAGGTTGATCGACAACGAAATTTTGAGGGATTTAGCATTAAGCAATGTTTCGCTACCAATATCAGTTTTGGTGAAGCTGAAACTCGACACCATTTTTCGAGATACTCGACAAGTTCCTGCCTAGTCCCAGCACCAGCGGCTACCGCTTTTGTGCGTCAATCAGCTACGGACACCTTTGGTAGTCGATCAAAACGTACCCAGGATGGTAAAGATTTGGTGAAAGAAAAGAAATATTCAGCACAATCACGGATATGATTTGGACAATATTATTTGTACAGAGTTAGACAAGTTTGTCTAGCAAGGATCTAGACGTTTTTGAGTGAAAATATTGCTGTCAGGAGGAAAAATTCTAAATGGGGGTTTTCAAAAGGATAAAACAGCCTCAAATCATAACTTGCTTCTTATTAATGGGATTAATAATGTCCACTTTGGCTTCCTGCCGATTTTTCCTAGGAAAAGGAATATATACAATAACTAAGATTCAGAAGTTAGCGGCGTATTCGATAGCAACTATAGAAACTGCCAACGGACTATATCAGATTGCTGTTGATTGCAAAACAGGGATGATTAAGTCTGGAGAAGCAGTGCAGCCAACAGACAAAGCAAACGTTGCCAGAGATATTTGTAGTACATCAGCATCATCTAGTAGCGACTCAAAGGTACAATCCATTGGTTGGATTAGGCTAGGTGCTGTAAGAAATACATCGGGTTCTGCTTCTACCGGAGAACCATTAGTTGCAACTTCTCAACCAGTTACAATTACACCAACACGAGTCCCAACTATTAATGATCCAGTTGTAGTAATTACAGGCGTGAATGTGAGGGTTGATTATCCCAAGCCACCTGACTATAAGCTACAGGAGAAAGTCAGCACTCTAACACCAAATCAAATGATAGTGATACTTGAAATCAAAACATTTGTAGATCAAAATAGTTCATCCAATAACACAATTATCTGGGCTAGAGTAGGTGTGCCTAGGTGAGCTAACACGTTATGCTAACCTTTTTGTTCTATCTGAGGTGCGTAGTGATTGCTCACTTTCCTTCCCAAATCAATGTGTGTTGTGTTGAGTATTAGATTATTTCAGCTCTTACGCAATTTTGGTGAAGCAAAGTTGAGATCGCTGATTGCTGACGTATGTACTGGGTTTCAGGCTGCTCAAATTCCTTACTTCACCAAAATTGCGTAAGAGCCAGAAAAGTTCGTTTTCGATGTCTTCGGTTTGGGATCTGAATTGACTGTGTTTTCTAACAGGGTTTGGATGCAGGTGCGGTAGTGGTCTAATTTATCCATTGCACGATCGTCCCTAGGATTGGGTTTATTGTAAGCGTATCCTTCCGGTGAGAAGTTCTTGCATCATAGCGTGTTTGAGATCGCGGGTTTTGTTACGGCGTTGCTCGACCGCGGCGATTTCGCTGTCCATATCGGAGAGAAGTTGGGCGATCGCAGTTCATGGCGTGTCATTTTCGATCTGCTCTATGAGTTCCCGCAACGCGGTTTCTAGCTCTGGTAAGGATTGCTCTACTGCATTCCAGACTTGCTCAAGGTCGATTCCGCCTAAATAGTCGTGGACTAGAATGTTCCGAAACCCTGCTAATGCACGCCAGTCGATCGCGGGTGCTTGTTGCTTTAAGGTGTCAGAAAGTCGCTGAGTTGATTCTGCCATTGTTTGCAGTCGTCGTAGTACGGCATCTTGAATCAGCGAATTTGCGATAAAGTCTGCTTTGCCAGTGCGGGTGTAGGTTTGAATCAGGGCGGCACATTCTAGAATGTGGTCTATGTAGACACGATCGCGCTCAGAAATCATAGGGGTTGCGCTTCGGATAGGACTTTTTCTCGAATCCGTGGACTGATTCCTTGTTCTGTCAAAATATCGACTTTTCGTCCTAGCAATTCCTGTAAATCCATGAGTAAGCCGCCTGGAAACCAAGCTGAGGTTTTCTCTTTGTCGTAGTCGATCAAAAAATCAATATCGCTTTCTGGGGTTTCTTCTCCCCGCACGACTGAGCCAAAGACTCGTATATTAAATGCTCCATGCCGCGCTGCAACTTGCAGAATTTCTGAGCGCTGTTGTTTTAAGGTTTCTAGTAGTGCCATTGATGCGGCTCCTTTGAATCAATGATCTTGTTGCTTCACATCACGCCTCAATTTTAAGGCGAATTCTTCCGGTGAGGAGTTCTTGCATCATGGCGTGTTTGAGATCGCGGGCTTTGGTGCGGCGTTGTTTGATCACGGCAATTTCGCTGTCCATGTCGGAGAGAATTTGGGCGATCGCGGTTTGTTCAAGAATGCCTGGTAGCGTTACCTCAATGCTGGACAAGGCGTTAACGCTGATGTGAACGACGGCATCTCCCTGTCCTTTGCTTGCCTTCTGTAAGTTAATAGGCTCAGTATTACAGTAGTAACCCAAAAACATCGCGTTTACGTCAAACGTTTTAAGGATCACAGTGTCTCCCCCTGCATATGCTTCAAACACATTTGCCAATTTCTTCTTTTGTCTCACCAGATCCAGCAAATAGAATATCACCTTGTTTAATGAGCGTTGCAGTCTTCGCTATTTCTGATGAAATCCACGAGTTGAATGACTTTATGCAATTGTGATGATGTGTGTAGATTTCACCGTACCGAATACATGGCAAATCTCCACTATGAGCTTCGTCCTTTCTTACGCCACTGCCTTTCAGAAAATGCCCTAAATCGCCTAATTGCTTTACCTCCCACTCACCATCAAATCTTGGTAGCCGTGTCTTACCAGTAAGAAGCTGCTGCATCGCTGCCTGCTTGAGGTCGCGCTTCTTGGCGATGAGGTTGTCTAGTTCGGAGAGAAGTGCATCAATATCGGAGAGGGCTGTGGAGATCGATCTCTGTTCACTCAAAGGAGGAAGCTCAACCCGGTAATTCTTCAGGTTACTTGTGTTTAAATTCTGTTTACCACCACCTACTTGCAATCGCGCGAGTTCCTTCTTTCCCTTGAAAGAGCTCATATGGAGACATAAGAAATATGGATCTAAGAGGGTTTGCTGTGGCGTTGTGATGAGGGTCGTAAATGTCTGGCAATTGTCGAACTTTGCGGGTAGGACGCAAGTATCTCCCAGGTTTGCACCCGTCCTAACAGTTAAAACATCGAATGCTCGTGCGGCTTTACTACCATTTGCTTTAGCAAACGCCTCATTAATGTAAAGCACATCACTATCATCAAAAAAACCATCTCTAATATTTTAGGTTTCGGATGATTGGAACTCCTGAAGCTCGGTAGTGCTGCGTAACAGATGTAGCTAAACCAACAGATATACGTTTACGGAGTAAGGGAACAAAACACATTGGCGGCGCACGATGATGCTGTGGTGAGTGTCAGCTTCAGTCCCGATGGACAAACGATCGTTTCAGGAAGTTTTGATTATACGATCAAGCTGTGGAAGCGAGACGGCACCCCCATCACCACGCTGAAGGGGCACGATGAATCTGTGTGGAGTGTCAGCTTCAGTCCTGATGGACAAACGATTGCTTCAGGAGGAAGTATTGATAAGACGGTCAAGCTGTGGAGCTGGAACCTTGACAACCTCATAGAGCTTGGGTGTAACTGGGTGCAGGATTACCTAAGAACGAATTGAAATGTGAGCGAGAGCGATCGCGCCATGTGCGGCATCACCAGCAAAAAGTAAGAGTACGATTGACTCTCGTTGAACTTCATTTACTCGACTGGCTTCTTGAGCTAACTTTGAACAGAATTATTATTTGATACGCACTTTATGGCAAAACTGACCCCGATCGCTCTTGAAGACGGCACCATCATCTACATCGAAGCAACAGACAATACTGCCTCTGGTGTTCTCGTACCCGATAAATCTGTGGGAACCAGTGAACCGAAACGAGGCTTATTTACAGACGAACCCCAGAAGGCAATTACACAAAATTTCCAAGCGATCGAACACACCATTCGAGCCTATACGCTGCATACGCTGAATACCTTTAAGAGTGTCGCGATCGCCGAAGTCAGCGAAGTGACGCTCAAATTCGGCATCAACATCAGCAGCGAAGCGGAAGTCCCTTACATTGAGAATGCGAAAGGTGACTGCAATTTGGAAATTAACGTGAAATGTCAATTTCCCAAGAAGGCTGAGTAATCTAAGCTGTTGCCTTCGCTTTGTCGGCTTGACTCTAAAGCGCGATCTCGCTGATGAGCAGCAAGTTTGCCGCCCTAGTTTTTCTTACGCCTTAATTTTTCCTGGAAATTTGGGAACTTACCGGACTTCGATGTAATGATTGATAGATTTGCATTCGTTAGGAGTGATCGATGACAGAGCGCGTAGAGCTTAATCAATCGGTAACAGATGCACCTCTTGAAGAAGTTCATGAAGAGGTAGCAGAAAACACCGTCGTTGCTTCTGATGTTCAAGCAAGTTTAGAGACTTTAGAGGCTCATCTCACTGAATTAGAAAACAGCTTAGAAGAAGAAATACAACAAACTATTGATAGCCTAGAACCGCTTGCAGAAAAAGCACAAGCTCTAGAATCACAGGCAACTGAGAGCATTAACGAAGCGCGATCGCACTATTCCACACTAAACGAACAAGTTAATCAGAAACTAGAAGAAATTCAATCTAAAACAGAAGAATTACAGGGTGAGTTTGAGGAAATCTCCAACCACATTCAGACTGTCGAACAAGAACTTGAGACGCAAGTTACAGAATCGCTACATGACGTGAACGAGTTACAAACTGTAGTCGAAACTATGAAAGGTAGCGTTGAAGCCCGCAAGACTGCTTTAATCGCTCAATTTGATCAATTTGGACAAGAAACACGCATACAGATACGATCTCTGGTCGATGCCTTTACAACGCTTGCTGATTCCAGCGAACACCGTCTCACTGAATTTGAAACCTTACTAGACACGACAAGTACTGAAAATCTCGATCGTCTCAGTCATCATTTTACGGATGAAATTCTTGGAAAATTAACTCAGTCTAGTCAAGAATTAACTCACGCGATCGATGTACTAGGTCAAGCTGGAGACGGAGTACATGACCAATTAGACGGCTCGATAGGGGGAATCGTAGATCAAATTGGAGAAGTAACCCGTCTGATTGAAGACATTAAACCTGTTTTGGATCTAGTCGAGAAAATGCTATGAGTACTAATCTTTTAGAAACACAGCAAGCTCTAGAGGCTGCAATTCAGGAATTAGATACCGAGACGATCGTTGCTGAACTGAATGAGTTGCAGCAAGCGGCAAGTCAAGCTGAAGAGTCAATAGAGCAAATTACAGAAACGATTCAGCAATCTGCCGATGAAGTAGAGCAACAATTAGCAGACTTACAGAGTTCTTGGGAGGAAGTGTGTGATCAGGCTGAAGAATCAATTACAGCAACTTCTGAAGTTGTAGAACATCTTAGCGAAGCAGTGAATCAAAGTCATCAGGAAATACAGTCTAGAGTCCAAGATTTTCAGCAAACGATCGCACAACTCACCTCTCAACTTCAAACCTTCCAAGGTACCCTAGAGACTAGCCTTGAAGAGTTAGAGCATGATTTGTCAGAGGTTCATACTAACTCAGTTCAAACTGAGTTAGAAGGCTTCACTGAGCAAATGAGTCAAACACAGCTAACTGAGCTAGAAAATCAGTTTCATCAGTTTTCTGATCAGATAACAACAGGATTTCAAACCTTCAGCACTGAGGCGGAAACGCTAGGGCAAACTCTCAGCGATCAAGCCTGTCAGATGTTTGAAACTACAGGGCATCACTGCACAGATGAGCTAACCCGCCAGTTAGAAGATGAGATTCGATCGCTCATTGAAGAAACGATCTCGGAACTCATTAGCGAGATTGCAACCAGCTTAGTTTTAATGAGTGTTGGAACAAGCGTTACTAGCTCGATTAGTCCATCTCTGCCCGCGTTAGTAGGTGCGAAGAAGACGGCTGAATTAGTCAATGCAGGTCTAGATGTGATTGGGATATAGCAAGATGACAGATTCCACAAATGATCAAGTTCAAGATCCACTAGAAAGTCTGACAGCAGCATTGGGAGAGCGTCCCGAAGCTTTAGCTTCGACATTAGAGCAGATTGCAAGTGCGATCGCAGAATTAGAGTCAGAGATTGCAGAGAAACCAGAACTTATTCAGTCTAAAGTAGATGAATTAGCATCATCTATCGAGGAACTGCAGCAAAGTTTTTCAGAAGGGGAAAGCCTTGTTGAAGAATTGCAATCTGCACAGACAGCTATTGAAGCGTTTCAGCAGCAACTCAATCAGAGTCGAGATACGGTGACACAACTCAGTGAGCAATTTTCAACGACTCTAGCAAAAGCCGAGGCTTCGATTCAGGCAAGGCAGGAACAACTCGTTGCAGCCCTGGAATCTACCCATCAGCAAATCGAAGGACTAAATCAGCATATTACTGAAGCAAAAACAGCAACCGAAACCGAAGTCTCAACGCTAATTCAGAGCATGGAGCAGCATCAACAAGACGCAATCGCCCAAATCCAGCAATTCGTTGCTCGAGGATTACTAGAACAAGGCGAGTTCGATCGCAGACTAACTGACATAAGCCAGTTTGTGGTGCGTGAATCAGTCGATCCTCTAGTTGATCAGAGTCAGACCAAGATTGAGCAGGAGTTGAAAGAAATTATCGATCGTGCAGTTCGACAAATTCTAGATACTGTATTGTTCGCTGAGTCATAGCATAACTGGAAAAAACTAATGCCCAAAGAAACACTGAAAAGACTTAATAATTTGAGATCGAATAAAGATTGAAACACTTAATGTTCTTCATGCGAACGATTCGCATACGTTCCAAACCCTAACGGTGTTGTCACTACTCCCACTTGCACAGCAGTCTCCCGCAGAGCTAATTGCAAGACTACCCACTTGCCAAGGATAACCCCCCAATCGCTCGAATCTCCTGATTATTCTTCACATCCCAAAGCCGCAAAATCTTGTCGTCTCCTGATATCGCCAAGACCAGCCCATCTGGACTAAACCGAATCGTATTCACAATCGATCGCAAACTCGAAATTGTCATTATTTCCACTTGAGTCTTCAGATCCCGAAGTTTTAAGAGCCGATCGCGAGTAGCGATCGCCAACACTGAACCATCTGCGTTCCAGGCCACTGCGGTTACTGCCATTTTGCTCTCGATCGTCTGTACTTCTGATGTGTTCAAATCCCAGATTTTAGTTGTTTTATCCGCGCTCCCACTCACAAGCAATTTTTGCTGAGGGTGAAACGAGATTGCATTCACTGCCATGCTGTGACCCTCTAAAAGTTGAAGCTGTTTCCCTGTTCGACTCTCCCAGATTCGGATAGTTTTATCAGCACTCCCACTGGCTATCCATTGCCATCAGCACTGTATGAAACAGCATTCACCGCCAGCTTATGCCCTTCAAATGTTCTCACTTGCTGCCCTGTTACTAAATTCCAAAGCAGAATACTTTTATCTGTTCCTCCACTCACGAGCAACTTTCCATCTGAGCTAAAAGCTACTCCACGAACAGGAGACGAATGACCTGTTAGTGTCTGTAAAGAGAGGTCGTGAACTAATCCCCAGAGATTATTCTCAACCTGCTGAATCGTTTGTGAAACCTGCTCAGAACTTTCTTGAGTTTCAAGCTGAAATAGAAATTCGGGTTGTGTTTGACTTAGCGTGATGCGATCGCCACTCTTCAAACGCTGATTTTTCAGAATGCGATGACCATTCACATAAGTACCATTTGTACTATCGAAGTCTTCAATCTCCCATTCACCATCAGGAATCAGACGAATCGCAGCATGAACCTTTGAAACTGTTGTGTAGCTATCAAGCCTAATTTGACAGTCTGCTGCTCGACCTAGTTTTACTGATTCTACTAATGGATAGCGAGACTGATCGTTACACAAAATTAGAACTGCTTGAGTACTCATGTGCCTAAATTGCTTCTCTATCTAGGATAAAACTTGACGGTACAATCCCAGTTTAATTTTGATGAATCGGGAGCAAATCGCGAAGAGTAGCGCTTCTTAAGGACATAGATAAAGAGAGAACGCAATAGTAGAGCAGGAGATTGACTTGACCTTAACGCATTGCCGAACTATTCAGATTCACTTACGAGCTTGATATGAAGTAGGTCGTGCAAGATTAGCCTTCTACTAACGTCTTAATCATCCGATAGTTATAAAGATGTACCGTATGGCTTCTTGGTCATATCTTCATACCTTAAGCTTACAGTCGCTCTCCTGCTAAATGAGAGATTATGCTTTGTGCAGCATTATCAGCAAAAGGTAAGTGTGCGATCGCTCTCTTACGACGAATTTAGAGCAGCGATCAGAGTAGAATTAACCAGCGATCGCACCAATCCGAGAAACCCAAAATGCAGATTCACCCTAATTAGACAATTCCAAGTAAATCGGCTGCCAGCTTTGAACCTAAACAAAGCTGATCGTTAATCATTCATTGCTTCATTTTGTAAGGAAAACTCATGAGACGCTTGATACTTACGCTTTTAGTTCCACTAGCAATTCTTCAGCCCCCGATTCTTGCCCAAACGGCTCCAGAGCCTACCAATTCTCTAGTACCCTCTCCACAGCCGAGCGTAACTACTGTTGCGAGTCCGCAGCCTGCCCTAATTCCCTTGCAACGAACCGAGCAAATTCAGCTTCAACTGGTCAATTGCATTGGATTGCTCGATTGTGGTCTTGCTCGCCTTTTGCTGCCAGCCAGTACTCAAAACCAACAGCGTGAACTCTATTTTGACAATCCTGCTTCGACTGTCGTGACTGTCCTCAATACTGCAGTCATTCTCGAAGGTAAGCTCACAAACTATCAGCTTCCAAGTCAAACGATCGCGATCGCTTCCAATTCCCTACCTGCTAATCAAATTAGTCGCTTGGTCTTAACTCTCGATCGCGCCACTATGCCGCCTGACCATTATGCAGGAGCTGCCTATCTCACTTTGAGCAATCAACCAAATCGCCTGACTTTACCGATTAATCTCAGTGTCAGAACTGGACCGAGCGCACCTCTGCTGATTCTGTTTTTAGGTATTCTCGTGGGTCGATTGCTCAAGTACATGGACACTCGTGGTGAGGCACAAATGAAAGTATTCAAAGACCTCAATCGCTTGCGGATCGATCTGAGAACTGCTGATCCAGCCGATCAAAGAATCTTAGTTCAAATGCTCGATCGCGTCCGAACCCTGATTGATCGAGAACAGCTTGAGGATGCAACAACCGGATTAAGCATGATCCGGAATCGGCTTGATACATTTAACAGATCGCGACAAATAGAAGCCTCATTAGACTTGCCAGAGCCGGAGAAGGAGGAAGCGATCGAGCTTCTGCAAAGGGCGAGACATTACCTCACTCAAGAAGAGGATGCGAAATGTAAAGAAGCTTTGGAGAAAGTTGGTCAGCTTGTCGATAGTTATGCTCCGCGTGGAGCAGGTGACTCGGACGTGGCTGAAACTATTCGCGGTGCTGAAATTAACCTGAAAGAGAATATCCAGCAACCTGCGATCGTGCTTGCCCAACCTTCTCGCTTAAACCGTTTTCAAGATTTCTTAGTAGGAATCTCTGGTGTATCTGATCGCGTTCGCACCGAAGCGACGTTTTGGATTGTGCGTCCTATTTTGTCATTGGCGCTTTTGATTGGCTTGTCGATCGCGGGACTGAACACGCTCTACGTGGAAAATGGGACAACCTTTGGGGCGCGACCGTTGCCTGATTATTTGGGGCTGATTCTCTGGGGGTTGAGTGCAGATGTTGCAAGTCGGAGTTTGAGTAGCTTCCAGGGGTCGAAACAATCGTAAAGGTAACTTAAGGGAAGAGCTGCTACCTTAAAAGGCTTGCTACTCTAATAGATAGTCCCAACCCACAAGGCTGTGCCCCCGACTGTTGCTTCCATGAAAATTCTAATTCTGGCATCGAATCCTCGCAAAGATTTGAATCTCGATCGCGAAATTCGAGATTTGAAACAGGTGATTGAGCGATCGCACAACCGGCAGCAGTTTGAGGTCGAGGATGCTTTGGCGGTTCGCGTCGGGGACTTGCAAGATTTGTTACTCAGATATCGTCCCCAAGTTGTGCATTTCTGCGGGCATGGCAGTGGTGAACAGGGGTTAGTGTTTGAGGACAATGAGGGGGGTGAGCAGTGGGTTAGAGCAGAAGCGCTGTCTGACCTATTCCGGCTATTTTCTGGCAATGTGGGCTGTGTTTTGCTCAATGCTGCTATTCAGAAGAGCAAGCGAATGAGATCGTCAATCATATTGATTATGTGATTGGCATGAATCAGGAGATTCGGGATGATGCGGCGATCTCGTTCTCGAAGGGATTTTATCGAGCCTTAGGGTATGACTGTCCGATCGGAGAAGCGTTTGAGTTTGGTAAGAATGCGATTCAGTTAGAGATTTCGGGGAGTTCCAAGGTGCGCTCTGCGGTAACAGAGCAGCAGCGTAAGGCTGAGGTGGTGGATACCGTTACGAAGATAGTAATTCCAGAGCATTTGAAGCCCATTCTCAGGTGCAGGCCTACACTGGCACAAGATGCCAATCGGGTTGTACTAGGGTCTGAGCAACCACTTTCTCAGGCAAAGCGAGAAGAAATTCAACTGGATGTGGCGAAGGCGCTGACTGAGGAAGATTCTAGCCAGAAGCAATATCGTGCAAAAGTCAGAGAGTTTTTAGTCGATCGCAAGTTGACGAAGTTTGAAGAGATTCGATTAGAACAGCTTAGAAGAAATTTAGGATTGTCTGTTGAAGAAGCGAACCGAATTTTCGAAGAAGAGCGGAAGCCACTTCAGCAAGCTCGTGACGAGTATCAGGAAATGCTGATTCGGCTAATTGAGGAGGGGCATTATCCGTTTGATCCTGAAATCGAGGCTAATCTGCAAGAGTTTCGTCAGGAATTGCAGCTTACGGATGAGGAAGTAGAGACAATTGCAGACCCAATTTTTGAAGCCGCCGAGGAGGAGTATCGGGAAAAGCTCAAACAGCAGGAACGGCAGAGACAGCAGGAATATCAGGTTAAGCTGCAACGGTATGAGCAGGAATTTACAAGGGCAGTCGATTCTCAATACCCAATCGATTCTTTCGTTCGGAGTGAGTTGAGGAAATTTCAGCAGTCATTAAAATTGAGCGATGAGGATGTTGCGCGAATTGAAGAACCATTAATCACATCGAAGGAACAAGCCTATCAACAGCGACTAGCGGAGGAGCAACAAAGACGAGAAGAAGCAAAGCGGCAGCTTGAACTGGAAAGGCAACAAGACCTAGAGCAGCAACGCCTGGAAGAAGAGCATCGCAAGCGAGAAGAAGCAAAACGCAATCCTCCGCTCCAGACATTTGAGTATCAGGCTGCTACCCTCAGCGTTACCGATAAGCTGGTTGAGAAACCGGGGTTGTTTCGTAATAAAACTGAAACTGAACGAACCTACGCTGTTAGCTATCGGGGAGGACAGGCAGAATATTTTGTTGAGGATTTGGGAAATGGTGTGATGCTGGAGATGGTAGCTATTCCTGGTGGAACATTTATGATGGGTTCACCAGCAAGTGAATTAGAACGATCGAACGAGGAAGGACCACAGCATACCGTGACAATTCAGCCCTTTTACATGGGCAAGTTTGCCGTGACCCAAGCTCAGTGGAGCGCGATCGCAGCGCTCCCAAAAGTGGATCGTGATCTAAGTGCTGACCCTTCTTCTTTCAAAGGCAAAGGCAATAATCGCCCTGTGGAACGGATTTCTTGGTTTGAAGCGGTTGAGTTTTGCGAACGGCTAAACCGCTTTGTAGAAGGTCGCAACTCTCATAAAACCGGAACGTCTTACCGCCTGCCTAGTGAAGCCCAATGGGAATATGCCTGTCGTGCTGGCACAACTACACCCTTTCACGTTGGCAAGACTATCACAACAGATTTAGCAAATTACGACGGCAACTATACCTATGGTTCTGGTAAAGAAGGAGAATACCGTAGAGAAACAACAGATGTAGGAAGTTTTCCACCTAACGCCTTTGGGTTATACGATATGCACGGAAATGTTCGAGAATGGTGCGCCGATTATGGGCATAATAGTTACGATCGTGCTCCAGTTGATGGAACTGTTTGGAGTGAAGGCGGAGCTGAAGAATCTCGGCTGTTGCGCGGCGGTTCGTGGAGCAGCAATCCGAGGATCTGTCGGTCTGCGGCTCGCTTCTTCATCGATCCCGCCACTCGGTACTTCAATTTCGGTTTTCGGGTGGTTTGCGTTCTCGCGTGAGTACTCCCAACTCGTCAGAACTGGTCGAAGGGATTTCGATCAGGCGTACACCAGGGAGTCCAGTCTGCTCCGGCGAGGAAGGTAACAACCTCCAAAAATCAACCCGAACCGGATAGCTTGGTAGCGTTTGTCGAAGAGTTGTCCGGTTCACTCTTTTCCTAGCAATCCAATGGGCGCGATCGTTCTCTTCACTAAGGATCAACTCTTCGATCGAACACCGCTTCTCGACCTCAATCAAGCTCCATCAATTCATTCGGAGCAATTAACATAGGTGTCAATTCTTCCTCAACCTCTGCCGTTGCCTCGGTTGCTCCGCGAAAGTTGATCGCTTGATTCGTGCTTGGATCTAACCGAAAGCGCGATTTTCCATCCACCGTATCTACCCAAATTGGGCAAGCTTTGAACCCAAATCCCAAGGGTTCCTCACCTTTGAAAGAGATTTTTAGGTCTGCCTTCTTCTCAATCGCAAACTTCGCGCTAATACCCACAATCTCCTTGACTGCATTCAGATTGAGATCAATACCACCCCCATCGTCTCGATAAGCTCGAATCCCGAAAGAATTGGATTTCAGCACATCAATGATGATGAAGGCTTCTCCTGGCGCATCGAAGTGCGGGATCAAAGACTCGTCAATAAACGGTGTCGCTCTGCGAAGATAGGCAGAGACTGAAGCAGGCATTACGTTGTCCAAAACTGCATTTTCATATTCAAACTCAAGCGTTGATGCATTGCCAAACGCCGACTCAAATCCAGCACTCTTTGCCCCGATCGCCGATAGCAGCGTATTCAAAATTGACAGACCAAATTTGAACTCTAGTCGGTTCGTCCGCATCCCACTAATCGTTCCAGCGTGTAGATTCTCCCAAATCTTGGGCAAAGGCACACTGGGATCTTCGACAATATCGCTAATATGACCAAAGAGACTACAAATAGAAGTCTGGGGATCGCGAGATAGAACCATTAAGGGAGCAATGTTTTGTCTTGGCAGTTTTAGCGCGTTGTAGCCTAACTGATTGAGATGGTCGACCGCCTGATCTGTAGAAGCTGCCATATCAAGATTCTTCCTAAATACTGCTACTGACAATAGCTCTTAGGCTACTGACTCATGAAGAAGTTAATATAATTTAAAGAGTGTTTGCGATCTTAAACGGCTAACCTACCCTATTATCTAAAAAGACTCAGAACTAATCGCATTTCGAGTATCTGTTTTCATTGCTGTGCTAGCTTTAGTCTCACTTGTAGATCAATGAATTAGTCTTCAAAGAAACAGTGCTCCTTCAATATTCTTGAAGCGCTGAGCAGTAAACTCCAGAGATCTCTGCTCGGCTTAGCTATAACACTCTAACTTTAATTGAAAGCTTCAAGTGTGCTTCATTAACACACAAAATTTGCTCCGTTCAAGGTCATCGCTCGCTTCAATTTGAACTGTTGTATCAGCGCAAGTCACCTCATGCTTTGAGAACAAAAACCTCAAGGTAAGGTGTTGCTTGTGCAAATTCTAAAGATAGGAAGCATTTGCATGGAACGATCGCTTGAATTGTACAGCGATGGTCGCCTCTACGAATATGAAGGCGATCAAGCAGTCAAAGTCACAGAAACCCACGGGCAGGTTACTGCTCTGTCAGAAGCCCTAAAATTTAGTACTGCTACTACTTTTAGAGTTGCCTCACCCGATCAATCACCCCCTGATGTTCCCACTCCGCGAGGCGGTCGCCGGATTAACAGCGAAGGTTTCAAACTCCTGACAACCTTTGAAGGCTGTGAGCTAGAAGCTTACGACGATGGTGCACAGGTCTGGACGATCGGCTATGGTCATACCAATGGGGTATACGATGGCATGACGATTACTCAAGCCCAAGCAGAGCAATTTTTGCATGAAGATTTAGGGCGGTTTGAATCTTATGTAGAAGAGGCAGTTCAAGTTGATCTCAACGACGACCAATTCTCCGCACTCGTCTGCTTCTGTTTTAATGTAGGGCCCGGAACCGAGGGCTTTGGCGGCTCCACCTTACTGAGAAAACTCAACACCGGAGACTACCAAGGCGCAACTGAACAGTTCCCTGTCTGGAACAAAGTTGATGGACAACCCTGGCTCGGACTCACCCGCCGCCGCCTGGCAGAACAAGCCCTCTTCCTGGGTAAACCCTGGCAATCGTTTCTCACCTTTGAGGGTGACATCCCAGCCGCCACTGGAACATCAGCAAGCCGAACATTGAAGCTAACAACGCCAATGATGCAAGGCGAGGACGTGCGCCGAGTGCAACAAGCATTGCTCAAAGCAGGATTAAGCGTTGGCGATGGTGCCGATGGTTGGTTTGGGCAAGCCACCGATACCGCCGTTAAGCAGTTTCAACAGAAAAAAGGACTTGACGTAGATGGAATTGTTGGTGCTCAAACCTTGCAAGCGTTGGGTCTCTAACTTGTTCAACCTCAAACCGGAAAATCATTATGACTTCTATCATCGAACCTTGTCTTGAAATCAATGAGCGCGATCGAACTGGTGTTAGAGCTAGCTTTCAAGGTCTGATTCAAGATGCACCCAGCGCGACCTCAACGTCGATCGTCAACGGTCTATCGCAGCAATTGATTTACCAGCTTCAACTGAACTTACCCAATGCGTTTTCCAGCTTTGATGACCTCAATGTGGATTTGCTCGATGCAGCTTTTCCTTATGTTCAGTCAGCAGCAAAGCAGGGTTTAGCGCGTGCAATTCAAGATCGGGGAATCAAAATGCTCGTCAACTCTTGCTATCGCACGATCGCTCAGCAAATGCTGTTGTACAACGATCGCTTTAATAACTCCAACCCTGTTGCACCACCGGGAACGAGCAATCACCAAACTGGATTGGCGATCGACATCGAAGATGCGATAGGTTGGGAACCTTATCTGATGCGCTACGGTTGGAATCCGCTACCGGGTGATCCGCCCCATTTCGACTTTGAAGGAGGAGGCACAACGGATATTCGGAGCAAGTCAATCCAGGCATTCCAGCAGCTTTGGAATAAGAACAACCCTAACGATCGAATTGGCGAAGATGGAGCCTTTGGACCTCAAACTGAAGGCGCATTAAATCGTTCCCCGGCTCAAGGTTTCGCCAAAGCTCCCTGGGATGATACACCTCGTCTGCTCAAGCTCATGATGCCGCGTATGGAAGGCTCGGATGTTGTGCGACTTCAGGAAGGCTTGAAGAAGGCGGGCATTGCTGTTGCTATCGATGGGGAATTTGGGCCTGGCACTGATAAAGCGGTCAAAGAATTTCAACAGAAGAAGAGCTTGGTGTCTGACGGAATTGTTGGACCCAAAACACTGGGCATGATGGCATAAAAACTATCTTCAAATTAGTTCCTCAAGCTAAAATTCCTGCTGCATCAACATCAACGTTGATGCAGCAAGTGATGCAAATGTATGCAGCCAACCGCAAAGCAGAGCGTAATTTATGACAGAAGTAGCCTCAAACCTTCATGTTCTCCTGATTGGCATCGATTACTACAAACCCAATCGCCTGTTTAGAAGCCTGAGAGGAGCAGTCCGAGATATTAATCTCGTTGACACATTTCTTAAGGAAACCTTAAAGGTTCCACAGGAGCGCATCCGTAAATTACTTTCTCCCAACCCAGAAGATACAACACTCGCAGCCGTTCGATCTGCCGGAGAAGAGCCAACTTACGAGAACATTGTGAGGGCGTTCGATGATATTACCCAATCAGCCCAACCGAATGAGCAAGTCTATATCCACTACTCTGGTCATGGAGGACGCGTCAAAACAATTTACCCTACCCTAAAGCAGGGAAGCCGTGACCAAACCGATGAAGGCATTGTGCCAATGGATATTGGGGATACGCCAGAAGGTCGCTACCTTCGCGACGTTGAGATAACAACCCTGCTGAAGCGAATGACGGATAAAGGACTGATTGTGACCGTTGTTTTAGATTGCTGTAATTCCGGTGGTGCAACCCGTGGAGATGTCGAAATCCGCAGCAGTATAGAACTGGATACGCTGGAACGATCGACAGAGAGCCTAGTGGCTGAACGCGAAGAGCTAGAGCGCAACTGGCGGGGATTGACGCGCGATCGAGCCATTGGAGTTGCAGGATTGCCACAAGCGAGAGAGTATGTCTTACTGGCAGCTTGTCGTCCAAATGAGCTTGCTTATGAATATGCTGTTAATGGCGGTACAGAGCGTCACGGTGCCTTAACCTACTGGATGATTGATACGCTCACCAGCGTTGCGACCAGCAATCAGCCGCTGACTTACAAACTGTTGCACGATCGCATCAACGCCAAAATTCAAAGCAAGTTTCCACAGCAATTACCAATGATTCTGGGAGAAAGCGATCGACGAGTGTTTGGCAGCGATCTCTGGGCTACTCCCTATACGGTTTCTGTGATCAAAGTCGATGCGACTCAAATCACGCTAAATGCAGGACAAGCACAAGGATTGAGCAAAGGCACTTGCTTTTCGATCTATCCCCTCAACACAACTGATTTCTCCGACAAGCAGCGTCAAGTCGCGATCGTAGAACTGACGGGGAGCGATGCTTCTCAATCTACAGCAAGAATCTTGAAGCTAGAAGAAGGCGGAATCGAACTCAACGGCAGACTAGAACCCGGTGCGCCCGCAATTATGGTTTCTGCTCCGATTGATCTAATTCGACGGGTTCGTTTCTTCCAGAAGATTAAGGGAAAAGAGAAACATGAACTGCCGTTGAGGCTGATGAATGACCAAACACCAGCACTAGAGGCGGTGAGGCAAGCGCTGATCGGGAATAGCTGGGTTGTGGAAGTCAAAGAAGGGGAATCTGCCCACTATCAAGTCGCGATTGATCGTTGGGGCAACTACGAAATTAGCATCGGCTCTCCGATTCCAAATCTCAATCCCCTACTCCGGATTGATGATCCAACCGCCCCTACACGAGTGGTTGATCGACTGGTGCATCTTGCCAAATATCAAGCCGTGCAGAGCCTGGATAATTCTAGCTCCAAGCTAGCTCAAGCCGTTGACCTGGAGTTGTTAAAAGAGGATGGTACCGCCTTTGATGATCCCCAAAATCCGGTTATTAAGGATGGTGATATTGTTACCTTGCGTCTAACTAACAAGGGATCTCAACCACTTAAAGTCGCTGTACTAGATATTGAACCCACATGGGCAATTTCACAGATTCCGCTGGGTGGGCTAGAGTCACCATTCTTTCAGCTTGAAACAGGAGCAAAGGAAGAAATTGGGCTAAGAATGACCATCCCAGATAACGGAGATTATCAACAGGCAAAAGAAACGCTCAAAGTATTTGCAGTTCAAAAGGGGCTAGCGGACTTTCGTTGGTTAACGCTACCGCCACTAGATGAGCCACCTGCAACAAGAGGAGCCGAACTGGATCAGGAATTAAAAGACGTAGTTCAACAATCTACGACCAGAGGAGAAGCTGAAGGGATTAATCCGCTCAACAATCTTTTGGCAGCGATCGGGGCTGATTTAGATAAAGCACCGAACATCACTCGCGCTGCAACAATGGTCGTTGATCCAAAACAAGAGTGGGTGACGAAGCAAATTCAGATTGTGGTGGAACGGTAAACAAGGCAAGGCTAAGTTTTAAGTTTAGAGAGATGTTTCCTAGAAAGCAAAATTACATTAGAGATATAGAGCCATTGGACTGCCATGCCAAAGCTTCTCATTCTGTCATCTAATCCACGACGAGACCTTGATCTTGATCGAGAAGTTTCCGATTTGATTACCGCGATACAGCGGGTTGGGAAGTTTGAAATTGGATTGGGGTTGGGGGCGCGTCCCCATGACCTGATTAGGCTGTTGACAGAACATCATCCACAAGTTGTGCACTTTTGTGGCCATGGAGGGGGAGAGCAAGGGTTAGTTTTTCAGGATGAGGAAGGACGAGAATGCCTCGTTAGCACAGAGATATTAGCTGGGCTGTTCAAGACGTTCTCAAATGAGATTAATTGTGCAGTACTCAATGCTTGCGACAGCGATCGACAGGCAGAAGCGATCGTTGAATCCATCAATTATGTGATTGGGATGAGTCAGCCGATTCTCGATAAAGCAGCCTACTACTTTGCCACGGGATTTTATCAGGGATTGGCGAATGGAAGCTCGATCGAGCAGTCGTATGAGCTAGGGTGTATTGCCATTCAGATTTGGAGTGAAACTAATGTTCAATCCACTCAATCGAGACAGTATCGCAAATTCGCGCCTGTTGGAGCAGTTGCACCGTCAAAACAACTTCATCTGCCTGAACATTTAAAGCCCGTGTTATGGAAGAAGGGGATGCTGCCTTCTTCCAGTGCAGTAGCAAGCATTTCGGCTCAGGTAGCTCATCCTTCGTCAGGAAACTTGAATCTTCCACCGGATTTTGTTCAAACGATTCACCAGGAGATCGATCGCAAAGACTACAAAGATCAGGCAAGAGAAGCCTATGACAACTTTGGACAGTTTTCGGCCCAGCAGGCGGTGGATCTGACAAAATCGGAGTATGCCCAGCGCAAGATTGTCGTCGGCAAGGTGAAGGAATTCTGGATCGAAGGATTTCTCAAGCCGTCGCTTCAGGGGAATGCTGCTATGCGTCTTGACCTGAAAGCTCGTCCCGATGCGATCGCCGACCTGTCTCAGAGAATTGAAGCCTTGTCTGTGGAACTCGATGACTCCTATGAGGAGCTACGGGAAACGCAGATCTATGAGGAAATGGGGCAGGGTCGAACCCTATTAATTTTGGGTAGTCCGGGAGCTGGGAAGACGATTGCTCTGCTGCAACTGGCGCAACGCCTGATTGAACGCAGTGAACAGAATTTGAGCTTACCCGTACCCATCGTGTTTAACCTGTCGTCTTGGGCAAAGGATCGCAAATCCATTGTGGATTGGTTGATCGATGAACTGCGAGAAAAATATCAAGTGCCAAAATCCTTGAGTGAACCCTGGATTAGACGGCAGCAGCTCATTCTGTTGCTGGATGGTCTAGATGAAGTCAAGGAAGAGTATCGCAATGATTGTGTTCGGGCCTTGAACGAGTTTATGGGGCTGTTTCCTCAAACAGAGATTGCGGTCTGTAGCCGGGTCAAGGATTATGAAGCCCTGACTGCACGCCTCCAGATCAGCAGTGCGCTTTGCCTGCAACCGCTCTCCTCTAAGCAGGTATATCAGTTTTTAGACAGTGTGGGTGGTGCTCTCGCAGGCTTAGAAACCTTGCTCAAACGAGATGGTGACCTAGAGCAGTTTGCGCAAACCCCACTGATTTTGAATCTGATGAGTGCGGCCTATCAAGGGTGGTCTGTGGAACAGTTGACGCAGGAACTTGGCTCAACGTCAGATCGTAGCCAGCACTTGTTTGATACCTACATTGATCGCCAGCTAGAGCGAGGGGCGGCTTCAGACTATCCCAAAAACCAGGTGCTGCGTTGGCTAAGCTGGTTAGCCAGCCGGATGGTGCAGGAAAAGCAAACGGTATTTTTGATTGAGAAGATGCAGCCCAACTGGCTCGAGAATCGCAGTGAGGAAAGAGCTTATCGAATTAGAGCTTTTGTAGCTTCTGGGCTGATTGCCGGGTTGATTGCTGGGCTAATTGCTGGGCTGATTTTTGGGCTGAATTATGAGCTGACTGGTAAGCCGCTGAGTGGGCTGAGTGTTGGGTTGAGTGTTGGACTAAGTGTTGGGCTGGGTGTTGGGCTGAGTGTTGGGCTGATTATTAGCTTACCCCGAAAAATATTACCCTTAGAGAAACTGAGTTGGTCGTGGCAAAGGGCAAAGTCTGGATTCATTCGCGAATTGTTTAGCGGAGTTGGTTTTGGGCTGATTGGTGGGCTGATTGGTGGGCTGTGTTATGGTTTTGGGCTGATTGGTGGGCTGCGTTATGAACTGATGAGATATGGGCTGATTTATGGGCTGGGTGGTGGGCTGATTGGTGGGCTGTGTTTTGGGCTGGGTAGCGGACTGGGCAACTCTGACATCGTTCAACGAGCAGTTCCGAATCAAGGAACTCACACCTCTCTAAGAAACGGTCTTCTCATTGGGCTGATTTATGCGCTGATTCTTGGGCTGGTTTTTGGGATGATTTTTGGGCCGATTTATGGGCTGATTGATGGGCTGTGTTTGGTGCTGATTTATGGGCTGATTCTTGGACTGGTTTTTGGGTTGAAATATGGTGGAATTGCTTGCATTCAACACTTCACTTTACGCCAGTTGCTTCACGAGAAAGGCCGAATTCCCAACAATTATGCTCGCTTCCTCGACTTTGCTTCAGATCGTCTCTTGATGAAAAAAATCGGGGGTGGTTATGTCTTTTTCCATCGTATGCTTCTAGAGCATTTTGCCCGAATGAATCCCAACTAAAGCCAAGCAAAAGAATCATGTTTGATTCAAGCTTCCTCACAAGCAACCAGTAAAGTGAAGACAGTCAACTTTTAGGAGAGTAACCATGGCAAACAAAGCTCCAATGAAAGACATGGTCATCATCCTTCCTGGCATCCTGGGAAGTGTTTTGCAGAAGGATGGCAAAGACCTGTGGGCTATCTCCGGGCAGGCAGTTTGGCAGGTACTCAGCAAGACTGGTGAAACGATTCGCAATCTAAAGTTATCTGAAGATGATTCAGAAGCTGCAAGTTTGGGTGATGGCATTCGGGCAACGGCACTGATTCAAGATACTCATCTGATTCCAGGATTCTGGAAGATTGATGGCTACACCAGAACCGCACGCCTGGTTACCGATAACTTTGATATCACTCCTGGTGATATCTACAACGACCCGGATGACAAAGCAGCAAACTTCTACCAGTTTCCCTACGATTGGCGACGAGATAATCGAGCCAATGCCCGAATTCTGAAAAAGCTAATTGATAAACGGCTCAAATGCTGGCGTGAAAAAAGTGGAGCTTCCGATGCCAAAGTGATTCTGATGGCACACAGCATGGGAGGGTTAGTGTCTCGCTACTACCTAGAAGTTTTGGAAGGCTGGCAAGACAGCAGAGCATTGTTCACCTTTGGAACACCTTATCGTGGCTCACTCAATGCCGTTAATTTCCTAGCCAATGGGTACAAAAAGCTTTTTTTAGATTTGACAGACGTAATGCGATCGCTCACTTCCATCTATCAACTCCTGCCGATCTACAAAGCCATCAACATCAATGGTGAATATCATCGCACTGCAGAAGTAGATAACCTTCCCAATATTGACAAGCTGAAGGCGCAAGATGCTCTAGCATTCCATCGAGAAATTGAAACAGCAGTTGAGCAGCACCTCAAGAATGAGCAATATCTTCGATCGTTCACAACAATGCCGATCTCTGGTGTGCAACAGCCAACGCTGCAATCGGCTGCACTGATGGATGGAAAACTGCTTGTCAGCGAGGATTTACCAGCCATTTTGAAAAACCGTTTCGATTTGGGAGATGGAGACGGAACCGTGCCGAAGGTTTCTGCGATTCCGATCGAGCGATCGCAAGAACTCGACAATTTCTTTATCGCCGAACAACATGGAGGAGTGCAAAATCAGGCGCAAGTTCTAGATAATCTGCTCAACACGCTACGCATGAGCCAGTACAATCTATCCGATGTCAGAAAGGGCGAACCTCAAACTGCAATTGGTCTAAGCTTAGAGGATTTGTATTTGGCAAACGAGCCGATTTTGATGCGTGCAAGACTCATTAACTTACCAGATGCAGCAACAACATTAAAGGCAGATATCCAGCTTATTTCTGGTGATCGACCTGCTCTTACCCTCGATTTTGTAGAGCAGGAGAAAGAATGGGTGCTAGCGATCGATGACTTACAGCCAGGACTCTACCGAGTAAGGGTAAGAACTGAGACCAACAGCGAACAGGCTCCGACACCCGTTCACGATGTATTTGAGGTTGTAAGAGAGTGAACAGCGAAAAAACCACTTAAACTCAAGTAAAAGCCTTTGACCTTTCCCGATTTACGATGCCTGAACAAGTTGATGAAACTTCACTGAAACGCAAACTGACTCCCATTGATTCCAAAATCTCTGATGTACCAATGGGGCGATTCATTGTCGTTGTCGTTGGGATTAATGACTATGCCAACTGGCAAAAACTGAAAAATGCCGTTCAGGATGCGATTGGCTTTCAGCAGGCGCTTATTGATAAACTCGGATTTCTGGCACCGATTCCTCCGCTCATCAATGGTGCCGCAACCAAAGATGCGATCGAAGCCCTGATTGAGGATCAGTTACGCGATGTTCTGGAAGAGGATGACAGCCTAGTTCTGTTTTTTGCAGGTCATGGTCATACCCGTGTTGAAGACCATTCCGAAACCGGATTTATTGTTCCGGTCGATGCTCGTAGACCTGACTCGAAGGAATATTGGAGTGATTACATTCGGCTCAGCCATTGGCTGGAGGAGATTGCAGAACTTCCCGCCAGACATATTCTGGTCATTCTGGATTCCTGTCACAGTGGTTTTGCCCTGGGTGGAGCTGCACACAGCTTTCGAGATGCGGTTCGTTATCAGAAAGATCTCACCCAGCGCAGAAGCCGTAAAGTGATCACCTCTGCTCAACGAGAACAGCCCGCACTTGACGGTGGAGCTATTCCTGGACATTCTCTGTTTACCGGAACCTTGATTCATGGCTTTAATTGGGGTGAAGCAGACCTGGAGGGCAATGGCTTGATCACAGGGTCAGAACTGGGGCTATTTGTGCAGCAAAAAGTGGCTCAGGCTTCTAACTCAGCCCAGACGCCAGGCTTCGGCTCATTTCATCTCGACGATCGTGGTGAAATCGTATTTTCATTGCGAAATCAAAGCTTTGAGGCACTAAAGGCTCGTGCATTCTCAGCCCTACAAACAGGGCAATTCGCTCTTTTCAAAGATCTCACAGAACAGGTCATCGCCCTGAAACCATTGAGTCCTGAAGTGCTCTATCTGGAGTTTAGGTTGAGATTCTTTGAAAGACAGTTCGACCGTGTAACCGAGGTGATTGATCAACTGGTGAATCTCAATTTGAATCAGTCACAAATTCCGCTGTCCAACAATGATCTTATGAAGCTTCAGGTTTGGCTCCCCTGCTGGATACCCGTGTTTTCAATTCCAGAGTCTGATTTTCCGCTTGAAGTAACCGTTCTGAACGGTTCCACTCAAGAAACTCTTCGCGTTGTCGAGCAGCAGCCACTTGGTGACAGCTAGGGGTATTTGATTGAACCCAAAACAGCTTGTCAGCTTAGAATCACCAATCCGGTTCAAAATCCAGTGCATGTTTACATGGTTGGTTTTGATGAGGCAGGTCGGTTTCAGTTAGAAACTCTCTGGAACGACGCGATCGTTATTTTACAGGGATTGCCGCCGACGGAAACCAAAACCAGTTATGTTTTCAGGCCTCAAGGACAACCAGGCATTCGGGAGGTGCGTCTCTTCGCATCGCCTAGGCAAATTCCTTTATTTCTGTTTCCGGCTTCTCCTGATGCTTATGGTGCCCAACTTGATACGATCGATCCCGATGACTTGAAAGATATCAGTGTGAAATCGATTCAGTTTAGTTTGACCCCTAAGCTTTTACAGAGTTGAGAATGCAATCAAACAATCAAAGGATAATGAAAAAGCTAAGCTTATAAAACAGTTTTTTCTAACACAATCACCATCTAGGGTGACAACAAGAAAATATATTTACCGTTGAAAGACTTCAGCGATCGCGAGTCGATTTTGAAGCAGATAGAATTAAGACAACGCCAGATTCATTAACTGCTACAGGCAGCCTACGTCCTGGCAAAATATACTTGGTTAATGGGTGGAAATAGAATATTTTTTGCTTGAAAGCAACTACTTATAGAATCAATTTCTCTGCTTGAAAGCAACTACTTGATGTGTGAGAATGCTCATCTGACTAATTCAGTAGAAATGTTAAAAAACCTCCGGAGTTAGCAACTTGGGGTTGATAATTATTCTAAGCCTTATTCATTGAGTTACCATTCTCAAGCGAGCTATGCAATGAACACGGATGCCACACGAATCCTGATTCTCGCTGCCAATCCAACAACCACAACTTCTTTGAGATTAGAGGAAGAAGTTCGGGAAGTTGAAGATGTATTGAAATCTGCTAAATATCGCGATCGCTTCGAGTTAACTAAAAAATCGGCAGTGCGTACAAGAGACATGCTGCAAGCCATGATAGAGGTGAAGCCAAATATTGTTCACTTTTCAGGACATGGTGCTGGCACAGAGGGATTGGTGCTTGAAGATGACGCTGGGCAGCCTAAAACTGTGCGGACCGATACCTTAGCAAAGCTGTTCAAATTACAAGAGCAAGTTACTTGTGTCGTGCTGAACGCTTGCTATTCAGAAGTTCAAGCTAACGAAATCGTGCAGCACATTCCCCATGTTATCGGGATGAATCAAGCAATTGGAGATGATGCGGCACGAGAATTTGCGATTGGATTTTATAGTGCGCTTGGCGCTGGCGAAGCAATTGAAGCTGCCTTTGGATATGGCTGTTGCAATATTGGTTTAGAAGGTATTCCTGAAGAGCTTACGCCAATTCTAAAGCAGCGTGGAGAACTTGCTTCGTCCGCTCCTGTTGTTGTGGAAGAACCGATGCCTGATAATCCTCGCAAACTTACGGTTGTTGTGGCTCCTAACTCTAGTGACGCTGAAAAACAATCCGAGCCATCAAGCCCCAAGGTTACTACGACTAAACCAGTTGTCCTAGCGAATCCAGAAGGTACTGTGAGTCTAAATTCACCATTCTATGTGAAGCGTCCGCCGATCGAAGACGATTGTTATGAGACGATCGAGCAGGAGGGAGAATTAATTCGGATCAAAGCACCTCGCCAGATGGGAAAATCGTCGCTGATGCAGCGTGTTTTGAATCATGCGAGACAGCAAGGGCATCGCACTGTTTATCTCAATTTCTTATCTATAGATAGTGGTCTACTCACCAGTCTGAATTCGTTCTTGCGATGGTTCTGTGCCAAGGTCAGCGAGGAACTAGAGTTGAAAAATCGGCTTGACGATTACTGGGATGACAACATAGGGAGTAAAAGTAGCTGCACAAAATACTTTGAGCGGTACTTGCTCAAGAACCTAAGTGAGCCATTAACGCTAGGTTTAGATGAAGTGGATCAGGTGTTTCAGCATCCAGAAATTGCTCAAGACTTTTTTCCATTATTGCGAAACTGGAACGAAGACGGCAAAATTAAACCTCAGTGGGGAAAACTCCGGCTTGTCATTGTCCATTCCAAAGAGGTTTATATTCCGCTCAATATTCATCAATCTCCGTTTAATGTCGGATTGGCGATCGATCTGCCCGAACTGACGAAGCCTCAAGTCGAAGATTTAGTTAGTCGCCACGGTTTGAATTGGTCGTCGGTTGAAATCGAGCAGTTAATGTCGATCGTGGATGGTCATCCCTATCTACTCCGCAAAGCGCTCTACAAAATCGCGCGTCGGGAACTCACTCTATCTGAGTTTATGCAAGTCGCACCTACTGAGGAAGGCTTGTTCGGCGATCATCTCCGACGGCATCTGCTCAACCTAGAAGACGATCCAGAACTAAGAGCAGGAATGCAGCAAGTAATCTCTGCTACGAAACCTGTTTGTCTTGATCCGAGTGTTGCCTTCAAGCTAAGAAGTATGGGACTCGTCGAACTTCAAGGGAATGGAGTCATCCCATTGTGTAATCTCTACCGCCTATATTTTCGCGATCGCTTAGGAGTTGAGTAAGCATGGCTTTTCGCTATCAAGTTGGTGGCAGTTTAGCGCTCAATGCCGAAACTTATATCCAACGAGCAGCCGATGAGGAACTGTATCAAAAACTAAAAGCAGGTGAGTTTTGCTATGTGCTGAATTCTCGGCAGATGGGTAAATCGAGCCTGAAAGTGCAAACAACAAAGCGACTGCAAACAGAAGGAATTGCTTGTGCTGGGATCGATATTACGACGATCGGCACCAAAGGCATCACGACTGAGCAATGGTACACCGGAGTTATTGATAGTTTAGTCAGCAGTTTTGAACTTTATGCCGCATTTGATTTGAATGATTGGTCAAAGAGTCAAGCCCTACTCTCACCAGTACAGCGGTTTAGCAAGTTTATCGAAACTGTACTGCTACCTGCGGTTCAAAGCAGTATTGTCATTTTTATTGATGAGATTGATAGCGTTTTAAGCCTCGATTTCAACATTGATGATTTTTTTGCAGCAATTCGCGATTTCTATAATCGACGGGCTGATCAGCCGATATTTAATCGCTTAACCTTTGTGCTTATCGGTGTGGCGACGCCCTCTGATCTGATGCGAGATAAGCAGCGAACACCATTCAACATTGGGCACTCGATCGCACTTACAGGATTTCAATTTTCTGAATCTGCTCCGCTTGCACGAGGATTAGCCGGTAAAACGGATCAGCCAGAGGCTTTAATCCAGGCGATTTTAGAGTGGACAGGGGGACAACCGTTTCTCACGCAAAAAGTCTGTCAACTCGCCCTGAAATCAAATCAAGAAATTCTACCAGGGCAAGAAGCTGCTTGGGTTGCAGAATTAGTGCAAACTCAAATTCTGGAAAATTGGGAAATAAAAGACACACCAGAGCACTTAAATACGATCCGCAATCGTCTCCTTAGAAGTGGGGATCATCGAAAAGGACGTTTGCTCGGACTCTATCAGCAAATCTTACAAGCGGGCAGTATTGCGATCAATGATAGTTCCGATCAGATCGAATTGCGCCTCACGGGTTTGGTGATGAAGTGCCAGGGTCAACTCTGTGTGTTTAACCGCATTTATGCTTGTGTGTTTGATAAAGACTGGGTAGAGCGATGTCTCGCTGAACTGCGACCTTATCCGGTTGCGATCTCTGCCTGGCTCAAGTCTAATAAGCAAGATGAATCACGATTATTGCGTGGCAAAGCGCTAGAAGATGCACTGAGTTGGTCAATTGGGAAGAGTCTAAGCGATGATGATTCTCAGTTTCTGCTAGCTTCTCAGGAATTGCAGAACCAAAGAGTTGAATTAGCATTAGAAAATGAGCGATTAGAGAAGAAAAGATTTGAACTGGAATTAGAAAACGAACGAAAAGAAGCAGAAATTGAAGCGTTACAAGCGAAAGCAGCAAGGACTAAAAGCAGACTCATCGGTGCAGCCATCATTTTTAGTATCTTAACGATTCAAGGAATCTACCAAATTAGAGAGACTCAAATCAGAACTGTGGAAGTATTGAGTACTAATTCTAAAGCGCTTCTTTCGTCCGGTCAGCAGCTTGATGCTTTATTAACAGCACTCAAAGCGGGTAAAGAGCTAAAAAACTGGAAAAGTATCTTGATAGAAAATGAAAAGCGGCGCGACGTGATTAACGCCTTGCAACAAGCTGTGTATCAGTTAAGAGAACGCAATCGTTTTTTGGGTCATACATTAGAGGTTTGGGATGTTGCTGCTAGTCAAAATGGTGAAATTATTGCTTCAGCAGGCGGCGACAAAACGGTGAAGCTTTGGCAAAAAGATGGTAAATTTCTTCACGACTTAACGGGGCATAAAGATAGAGTTTATGGAGTCAACTTCAGTCCCGATGGACAAACAATCGCGTCTGCTAGCGTTGATAGAACGGTAAAGCTTTGGCGTTTGAAAGATGGACAGTTGATCAGAACCTTGAAAGGACATACACACGAAGTAACCAGTGTTAGTTTTAGTGCAGACGGTAAAACGGTCGTGTCAGCAGACAAAGACCACAAAATCAGACTCTGGAAAATTGATGGAACATTGACTAATAAGTGGGAAGGAAGTGAATTAATCAGAGATGTTGCTGTGAGCAGTTCTGGATTAATTGCTTCTGCAAACTATGATGGAACAATTCAACTATGGAATTTAGATGGAAAATTAATTCGAGCAATCCAACGAGCGCACATTAAAGCGATTAATAGCGTCAGCTTTAGCCCTAATGGAAAGATGATTGCTTCTGCTAGTGATGACGGAACCACTAAGCTTTGGAGCCTCAATGGTCGCCAACTCAAAATCTTTAGAGGACACAGCGATTTAGTCAGGAGCGTCAGCTTCAGTCCAAATGGAAAGATTGTTGCTTCTAGTAGTAGAGACGGCACAATTAGAATTTGGTCGGTTGATCAGCAAGGCGATGACATTATTAAAGCTGATAAAGTTTTGCATAGCGATGAAAACGACATTTCAGGAGTTAGTTTTGTGGGGAATAGTGAAACGTTGGTTTCGTCTAATATTAATTCAAGTACTAATGCAAGCGTGAGGCTTTGGAAACTCGGTCGTATAGAAAACAAAGATTCATCTAACTCGAAAATTAAAACTCACAATCTAATCTTCGCGGATCATGCTGAGCGAGTTTGGAGTGTTAGCTTCGATCGAGGGGGTATTCTTGCTTCAGCGAGTGCTGATTCAACATTCAAACTATGGAGTCCTTCCGGATCAAGATTGACAGCAACTTTTTGGGGACACAAAAAACCAGTTACCAGGATCAGTTTTAGCCCGGACGGCAAGACGATCGCTTCTGCGAGTCTCGATCAAACAGTGAGACTCTGGGATCGTCATAGTCAAACTGTTCTAAAAGTTCTACCTCATATAGCCCAGGTTTGGGGCGTGAGTTTTAGTCCTGATGGAGAGCGTATTGCTACTGTCAGCAATGCTAAAGAACTTAAATTATGGAATTCAGACGGATCAGAGATTAGAACAATTTATAACGCACATGCAAGCTGGATTTTTGATGTTCAATTCAGCCCTAAAGGACAAAGAATCGCTACAGCAAGTCAAGATGGAGCAGTTAAAATTTGGAGGCAGGATGGAAGTCTTGAGCGAACGTTACGCACGCAGCAAGATTTTGTTGCAGGTGTAGGATTTAGTCCCGACGGACAAATGCTAGCTTCTGGAGGGGGTGACAAAACAATTAAACTTTGGAAAGTAGAGACCGGAGAATTAGTCAGAACCATTTCAGGTCATAAAAACGCCGTGATTGGCGTTAGTTTTAGCCCCAACGGACAAATCCTATCTTCTGGAAGTTGGGACAAAACGGTGAGACTATGGCAGCTAGACGGCAGACCCATAGAAACGCTGGACGGACACGCTGATGAAGTCAATGGTGTGAGTTTTAGCCCTGATGGAAGATTTCTTGCTTCTGCTAGCAAAGATAAAACAGTTATCTTATGGCGATTAAATCCTTTGCAAGATCTTGATCTTGACTCACTTCTGAAAAAGGGTTGCCAGTTAGCTCATAATTACCTAACAAGTAATCCATCGTTGCGCGTACAGAAAAAAGATTGTCAGGAAATTGAACGTTATCCCTCCGATTGACATTCCACGAAATACTCAAGAGATGCTTAAATTTCTACTGTGTTTTTAATACACCATTCTCAATTACAACAACCTGATTTTGATATGCGACAATTTTTCCGACCCCCTTTACCTCAATCTCGCAATCGCTGCGACAAATATCTTTGATAAACGACGTAGCACCAATAGAGGTATCCCTAGATCTTCCCTTAGAGAAGGTAACTCGAACCTCATAACTCTGGCTATCTCTGTTACCTAAATCAACCGCAAGCGCCGACGACGCGCCAAGTAATAAAAACGTAAACGTAAGTAAAATCTTGTTCATTGAGAGCAATTGCCACATGGTAATCTGTTTAATTCAACTACATCAATAGTAACCTAACAGCTTTGATCAGGGCGTTGAGAAAGCAATCTTTGCAATTCTATGGCAATGTATAAAGCGTTTAAAAATGTAGTGTCACGGGTTCAATAACTACTAAAGTTTTCTGAAGATAAATGTCTTAAGTTATCAATTGCTGCGCTTCATTCGGAGTTGCGTAAAGTGCTAATCGCGGCTCGGACAGCGATCGTAATCTCTCCACTCGACACGCTGCTGATAATCTGTTGTCCTTGCTGAAGCAGAAATTCTTTAAATTTAGGGTCCTGGTTTGCTTCAGATACCAGGACTTGTTGAATCAGTTCCCTCTGAGTTGCACTTGTTGTGGCGACGTTTTGAGCATTGAGTTGATCAATGAGCCCTTGCAAAGTTGCGCGGGGATCGACACGATTAGTTACGAGACTACGAATACTACTGGCAGCTTCGCGATACTCAATTTGCCCTGAACCCGCAAGGTTTGTAATTGTGCTGCCTGAGATAAAGAAATTGTTGCCGAACGATTGCTTAGATAGTTCCTTCAATGCTTCTGCTTGATTTCCAGTAACACCGGCAAGCTGTCTAATTAACTGCTCACTTTCTGCCAGCCGATGTTTTGTTTCTTCATAGTCTCGGTAAATCGAGTTTTTAATCGTTTCCTCAACAGTGATATTGCCATTGGAAGGATCTTGATAGACTGAGGTCAAACGCTCTTGAATGAGCTGTTCATTGAGCAAACTACTGGTGCTTTTGATTTTTGCCACCCACAGTTTTCCGCGTTGTTCTACGCCTCTAAGCTCTAAATCTAGTTCTGGAGTATCCGTTTGCAATTTGTAGAGTGCAAGGCTAAGAGCAGCAATATTGAACTCGCCCTTGAAGACTAATTCCACCTCGTCTTCAGGTTCTGCAAACAATGAAGCAAATTCTCCGGGTTCAAAGTTTCGATCGATCGGATAGCGATCGCTAGGTTGTCCATCCTGATATTTGCGAAAAATATAATCACAGCGCACATCAGTAAAGCGAGTTTTACTGCTGACACTCCAATCTTCGATGCAAATTCCCGTTAAATCTGCTCCTGTAAAATTCGCTCTCGCAACTTGAGCACGGACGAGAATGCTGCCTCGCAAGTCTGCTCCTCGTAAATCAGCTTCAGTAAGGTTTGCATCGATTAAAACGTTTTTTCGCAAGTCAACGCCCTGGAAATCTGTGTTGGTTAGTTGAGTACGAATCAGGATACTATCTCGTAAATCTGCGCCTTTGAAGTCTGCTCCGGTAAGATTAGTGTCTGTAAGATCAAAGCCTCGCATGTCTGCGTTCTGAAGATATGCACCTTGTAAATTAAACCCTCGAAAATCTTGATCACGGCTACTACCATGCGTCAACAGGCGCTGAACTTTGGGATGCTCTAAGTCGAGGTACTGATTGTCTACTCGTGCTCGCTCTAAGCCAATCGCGCCTTGAAAACAAGTGCGGTATAGCTTGCGTGCCCGAAAGTCTGTATTCGCAAGCTTCGTACCCCTAAAGTTAACGTCGCTCAAATCTAAGTTTAAGAAAGACGTGCCCCACCAAGAGCCGACAGCGATTGCCCACTGCCGATATGAACTCGGATATCTCCAGGGTGTACCTCGAAGAACATTGGCAAGCCAACCGCCCATTGCTAAGCTCAGCCCGTATACCGTTCCACTAGCCATTACTAGCATTCGAGCATTCGATGACACTGTCAATAAAGTTCTAAACTCAGAATTAGGGGCTTCCAACTCCCCTGAAATTGCCGCAAGCGAACCAGAGAATGCCGCAAAAATAGCAATCAAGATACCCAATAACTTTAAAGGTTTCGTTTGAAGAAATACAATATCCGTCAGAGCCAGAACAAAGCGAATGCCTAAAAAGCTAATGGTGCTAGTGCCTAAACCAAAAGCGATCGCAATAAACGTATTTACACTAAAAGAAGGTGCAGAATCAGAAAGCTGAAGCAAGCCTAAATTTCTAAAGACTTCGTGTACAACTACCGCCCCACAAAAGCTGAGAAGAAATGCAAGCAAAATCCGAGGCAACGTCTGAAAAATTGCTGTTGTGAGAACAACAATCGTCACGAGTGCCATTGCTCGAAATTCCAATGGAGCCTTCTTTCCAACAGCAGCATTTAAACTGGTAATTCCTCCTGCATAGCCAACCAGGAAGATCGCAGCAAAACAAAGAAGAACAATGAACACAATTAGAAGTAGCTTAGCCCAAATCGATTGACCAGCGGAAGCATTCTGTAAGTCACTCTGTAAAGCTTCTTGTTGAAAACGCTTACCTCTGATGTTGTGGGCGAAATGCTGACTCTGCTTGATCTTCTGCATAATAAAACGATCTCGAAATCGCCAGATTTTCTTCTACAAATTATTCAGTTGTCTTGATTATTTTGTTAAATCAACAGAATGATTTAACAAAATAAGTCTTGAATTGGTCTTCTTTCTCAGCATAAATTACATACATGAACGAGGTTCTTTAAGCAAATGATGTCAATCTAGTAGCTTTACTCCTGAAGTTCTGAGAACTCTTTAAGCAGTTTTTCCTAGGCTAATATTTCACTTTGAGAAAACGTAGGTATGAAGCATAGTCTTGAGCAATTTACAAATGTAAACAAAGATTGGCTGAACCAAGGTGCTATTAGCCTAGGTAAAATTGAGATCTCAGCGATAGGAGCGCTAAAGGGCAATGCTTTACAGCCTGAGGTCGAAGATTGGACTAAAGTGATTAAGCTTATTCAAGCTCGAATTCGTTCACGGCGACCTGCCTTGGTAACTGTACTGTCAGATCAAGGAGCATTTCTGCCGATTTCCTCTCTGAAAGCAGGCGCTGAACAGAGTTCTGCTGTATGTCGTATATCTAGGCACTTCTCCCTCGAAGCGTTTCGGGATTTCTTAAAGGCTATAAAGACTGATGTTAAGAAGTGGGAAGCTTCAGATAAATTTGATTCTGTAGAAAAAGTAAAAGAGATTTTCTCTATTCCCAACCAATTAAACATTGAAGGACTGCAAAGCGCGCTTGACAGTGTGGATACATTGGAAGTCTCCATCAGCAATCTAGATGCACTCAGTCAGATCAATGAAAACCAGCTTGCTAAAATTAATCCTGTTCCAATTGGAACAGGATTCCTGATTGGAGGAAGGCATCTTCTAACAAATCATCATGTCATTTCTTGTAAAGAAGTTGCTCAACAGTGTATTGCTCAGTTTAATTACATTGAAGATGAAAAGGGCAATCTTCAATCTTCGATCGATTACGAACTAGCTCCTGAAATGTTGTTCGTATCTGAACCAGGGCTAGACTACACACTGGTTCAACTAAAATCCGATAGATTTGCCCAGCCACCAGGATATTACTTTGGTTGGCTACCACTTGCTGAGGATAGCGACAGTGTTTGTCCTGGGCTTTCTTATCTTCAACTGGATATTGATCCAGATAGCCATGAGCAGTTAAATGCAGTTTTGCAAGCCAAGATTGAGGAGATACAAAATAGTGGTTTTATTGTCAAACAGGACTGGGTGACCCAATATGAACAGGAGAACAGAGTTGAAAAACCAATCCTCGTTATTTTGCCACTGCCAGTGCAGCAAAAGCAATCAGAAGCGGAATCAGCCACATTAGAAAGCGAAGGTGAATCAAAAGTCAAAGCTAAATTAACTGAATTAGAAGCTGCATTAAACTCAGCAATGGCGGAGGAATCTAATCAACAACCAATTTGCTCGGATCAGCTTTTACCTGGAGATAATGGTTTCATTGTTCATCATCCTAAAGGAAAACGAAAACAAATTTCTTCGTATAAGGTTACTGAGCGCGGTCTTTACAAACACTTTTTGAGATACAACACAAACACAGATTATGGCTCGTCAGGTAGCCCAGTATTTAATGCAAGATGGGAACTAGTTGCTTTGCATCACGCAGTCATTCCCCCTACAACAAATAATTCTGACCAAGAATCTACTCAGCAAGGGATCAGAATTTGCCAAATTGTGGGTGACCTCAAAAGAAAAAGTGTTAGCAATTCTAAGTTACAAAGTTTTATCGATGATTTTGTTCTGACACAGGAAGAGCTAGATTTTCCTCCCTTACCTTCTGTGCTTGAATTTGATGGTGTAACTAATTACATTGACATTACTCCTAAGGAAGTTGTAGGCGATTTTGCATCGTTCGCGATTGAAGCTTGGGTCAATCCTTATCCATCTAGTACGGATGCCACAGTTTTTAGTCAGGTGTGCCAAGAAACGTGGTACGAAGACTTTAAAGAAGACTCGATTTTTGGCCAGTACATTTTGGCTCTCAAAATTACACCGGAGGGTCATGTTGTTTTCTCCAGAGAACCGTTTTGGAAGATCTCTTCTTCTGCTTTCCCCCAAAATGGCTTGTTATACCCATTAATTCAAAGCGAGGAAAAGCAGAAACACCCTTTAGATATTCTTGCTTTACAATCTATCGATCAAAAAGAGATACAAATAAATCTCGAAATTGATCCCACTAAGGAAGTAGAAGTTAGAGAATTGGAAGAAAAAATTAAAGCATTACAGTGTGTTCTATACTGCCTTGGCTTTTTTCCTGATAAGGCTTACAGCGGTCAATCAGAAAACTATCGGGAAACGTATCTTAGAACTTTGAGTGGGCGGCTAGATGAGGATACGAGAACAGCTATTACAGGATTTAATGCTTGGTGTTTTGAAGAAAGCCAATTTAGCGGTAAGTTTGCGAAGGCTATAGAAAACTTAACTAGTACTGAGAAACTGTCTCCTATTCAAGTAGAAGAAACAATAATTATTATTCCGTCTGAGGCTATTAGTGTCTTTAAAGTTCGAGGAACATTTTTAGGCTTGGGAACCAAACGAAAAACCAGAACAAATGCAGATGAAGAATATACAAATCATCATGGCTTGAGAGTACTTGAACTGCAACACTGCTTAGAAAGCCTCGATTGGAATAGCCCCTTTCTTTTAGATCAAAAATTTCCTGAAACTCCAAAAGTTTCTCTTAATGGTGACTTTGATTGGCCTCAAAAATGGAAAGAGCCAGAAGCATGGTTGCAGGCAGCAAGCGTCACAGCTTACGCAGTTAAAAGGTTGCAACGCACGTACTGTCAGCCAGATGAAGGCGTTTTTGGTTCGCTGACTTTAGCGGCATTAGAGCAGGCAAAAACCTACGAGGTTCGTACGAGAGAGAAGTTGCCGATCGGCGAGTTTAGCCACATTGCTGTCACACTTGACCCAGAGGACAAGGAAGTCAAAATCTACATCAACGGTCAACTTGCCAATCGACGCTATGTTGGTATGCGAAAACCTGGTCGCATTTGCAAGGCTGTAATCGGTGCAAGAATTACCAATTCAAACTTGAGCAACGCGCAGGATTTTTACACAGCTTACATTAAGGGGACAATGTCGGAAGTACGTCTCTGGAAAATGGCTCTTCAACCCAAGGATATTGCCAGAAAAATGTACTACCGTCTCAGCAACAACGATCTCCACGACGAGAACCTAGTTGGTTATTGGCGGCTTGAAGAAGGCAGCTTTAGAGAAGTCGAACAAGATAGGCACCAAGATTCTCAAGAAATTAAAGCGAATATTAAAGAACGTGGGTACTATCTTTGTAATTATGCAGCACAAAGTAGATCATATGCATCTGAAAGTAAACTTCAAATTCAGGAAGCGAGCCAGCAATTGAGCTTGCACAGCGCTTGTAACTTTCCAACGATTCCCTTGCCTTTCGGGTTGGAAGCCAATCAGGAAATTAGGTTGAAGACAACGCCGCAAAACTTAAACACAATCTCACAAAGTGAGGTGTTAAAAGATGAACCAGGAATTACAGTTGAGTTTTGGATGAAATTTAGATACGGAAGTGGCGAGATTATTAGCGAAGGAGAAAGTGAAGAAGGATTCTATAGCTTGAGTTGGATTAATGGAAAAATTCAGTTGAAATTAAGTTCGGAAAACTTGCTGACCAAGATTCAGACTCAAGAAACAGTTCGGAATACTCAAGTTTGGCATCATATTGCCTTTTCATGGGGTGCAACATCTAAAGAGGTTAGATTGTACCTGAATGGCAAGCTGCAAGATGTGATTGCAATTCAAGCTCAAGTGCAAACATTAAACTATGAAACCACATATAAATCTATCGTCACTTTTCCTGCCAATGAGTTTGCTGCAAATCACCAAACTTTAAGAATTGCTCCTAAGAACAGTGCAAATTCTCAGTCTAATATTCATGAACCCCAATCTCTTAATTGCTCGATCGCGGAGCTACGAGTTTGGCAAGTTGTCCGTCCTGACAGTGGAATCAAAGCTCATCTCAACCAACATCTCAACAGGGAAGAAGAGGTCAAAAACGGGTTAGTTGGTTACTGGCGCTTCAATGGTAAGGAGAATTTTATAGATCAATCTGGCTACTGCGAAGTATCCTCAGAACCGCAAGACATTCCCAAAGAGTTAGTATGGATTACTCCTCAAAGTAAAGCACTCAAATTTACGGATATTGACGATCAACATTGGATAGCTAAAATTCTCAATGCCTTGCATGACGTGGGTTTGCTTGGCTCGTTTGTTGATAACAGTGCAGTTCAATTTAGACCGGACGATCCCATGTTGAAGCAAGAGTTTGCCCTATTATTACTTAATACATTTGGAGGTGATCCGCGTACCCACAAAGCCAATGTACTGCTGCGGTTTAAAGATAAGGATATTAAATCCGAGTATTGTAACGATATAGAATACGTCTGGAGACTGGGATTAATATCTGGTGAGGCAGAAAAGCATGATGATAGATTGCTAGTAAGAGAAATAACTTTCGTACCAAATCATCCTACTAATCGAGGTCAAGTATTTGATGCTATCTTCGATTCTTTGGAAAACGTTCCTACCATACCCGATGCTGCTGAGCGTGAAAAGTTGCTGAGAAACATTTCTGACGTTCCATTGCAGAAGACTCGATTTTCCTGGATTCCTCTTGAGAAAATTGCAGGGGGGCTCAAGAATGAACTAATAATTGGTAAGGTTGCCAACTCCACTCAGCTCGATTTTCAGGAGCCAGCAACTAGAGCAGAAATTGCAGCTATGCTTTATCAAGCCCTAGTTTATCAAAAGCGTGTAGATAGGATTGATTCTGACCGCATTTTGAGGGTGGTTGATACATAATCTAGTTAATGAAATAATGCTTTCATCTCTCTACCCTAGGTTTTGTGCTTCATCACTGGGATTAGCTGCTCTGGAATTTCTGCCATCTGAATTGCAACACAAGCTAACTTATACGCACGATCTATGGATTCCCCAGCACCCATCGCATCATAAAAGCCGATCGCAAATTCAATTGCCGCTCGATCTCCAATCGCTTGATTCATGCCGATCACATAAGGAACATGTTGAGCGATCGCTTTCGCCTGCCGCTCTGAATAACAGGCATTTAACACGACACACTCAACCGAATCCGTAAACAGTTCAAACAGTGCAGCTAATGCCTCTGTGCTGACCAGTTTCGCTTGCCCAGTTTGATCTTCTAAAATCAATCCTTCTTCAAAGGTTTCCACATGATCGACCGGAATCAGTTTTCGCGTTGCTTCCGAGGATTGAGCAGCATCAGTTGCACGACCGATACCATGCCCAGAGAAGTGAACAATCTGAGGCTTACAATCGAGCATTGCCCGTTGTAAATCTCTTGGACGCACTGCCCATTGTTGTTTTAGTTCAAAGCGATCGCGGTGTTGCGATCTCTTCAATCCCTCATCTATCCCTCGGATTTCTTCATCTAATCGTAATTTTGCTGTAGCGATCGGTTGAGCCGCTAGAAACAGGATGACTTTTTTATGGCTTTCTGTCTCTGGCAAAGTATCGTTTTTTGCTAACGCCTCATTGTATTGAATCGAGCCAGAGCCAGCTAAGTTGGTGATAGGACTATTGGAAATGTTAAACGTGTTTTGGGTAGAGTCTGAATTTGGCTGGGGCATCTTCCTGATTTTTGAAGCATGAGTTTTGTTTTCTCTACCATCATTCTAATGCTGAACTTTAATAGATTGAATGATCGCGCACCTTGCAATTGCAGCATGAGCATTGCAGTTAGTATTATCAACTTAACCGCGCATTTTCAAGATCAAGCACCGTGATCCTTTAACTTTAAGCATTGCTCAATATTACTTTCTCGCCAATTCTCAAAGCATTGACGTGGCTGTTCTCGGTAGCGTTTTGCACTCAGTTCATGTTGCTTCGGGTGAAAGTGCCCTCGAATCGAGTCAAAAGCAGAAAGGAAGCATTGGGCTTGTCTGGGGGCTTGAATCGCCGCATTCGTCGCTCTCGCACTCTTGTCGGTTGATGCGAATTCTCCGCTCGTGTTTAATCCTTTGTGCTATTGATGTTCTACACTCAGCATCACTTGTTTCTTCGCCGCTTCGTCGCTCTTCAATTTGTCCTTCACGATAGCTGCGCTACACGACGAGTACGTGCTCACCTGTGGCACAAAGCCTTGCTGCTCCAACAGCTTGCCCAAGAATTGCTTCGCCGCCTTTGTGTCTCGATGTCGTTGCAGCAAGACATCAAGCACATTCCCTTCCGAATCCACTGCCCACCACAGATAGTATTGCTGCCCTTTGTTGTCTCTGACACACGAGCAGCGTGTCCGTGACCACCATTTCGTCGAGATGCCATTTGTTCAAATTGTAAGGGCGTTTGCGCCGCAATTGATTCGCCTATTACTGCCCGAACTTCTGACACCATTCCCGAATCGTTTCGTAAGTCACCTCAATACCGCGTTGTCTTCGCCACGCTGTAGGCGACCAGCATCATTTTCTCGATGTCCCGGTAACTGAGGGGAAAGCTGTAGTACAGCCAAACACAGGAATTAATGATTTCACCGGGAAAGCGATGACGAGAGTACATGAGAAGGTGTAATCCGAGTTAAACCAGTCCAATTATTCTACGTCCCGATTAACCTGGCAATGTCCTTCCAGGTTCCAATAGCTCAAGGGATAGCGACAATACCACCGCACATTCAGCAAGATGATTTCTGGCAAAAAATGTCGCGGTTTAAACAGGGATTGGCAAGTTATTTAGGATGGAAGCAGAGAAAATTAAGCTTCCCAAGATTAGCATTTTTGCGACACAACTCAGATTTGTTCAAGCTGTCAGATTGAATCCGCAAGACTGCTCGCCCGATTGTGCCTCGGGAACACGGGTGTTAGTGTCTGCTGTTAAGCGTCACTCTGTAGATCTGACTCAACCAAAATTAGCTTTACGTTCGGATGATTACTGATTATCTCTACAATCCAGTCATACACGGTGGGTCCCTGTTCTCGCAGTGCTGAGCGCAATGCCCAAGCGGTCTTAATTAGGACAGTAGGATGACAATCGCGCAACCGCTGTGTGAGTTGATGAACGGTTTCGGCATAGCCTAGACCGATACGGGCAATGTCCACATGACACCACACTAATCGGAACGATCGCGGCAGCAGCCCGTAGTGACCTGATAGAATTTCGTCGAGGTCATTGAGACTCTCGCCCCAAGGCTGCCCATCCAACAAAACTCGACCAATCTCGCTGTAGAACTGTTCAAGCGTCGTGGTGTGACGACCATCCAAGACATACTCAGGTTTCACAGCTTTTCAATCAACAGCGTTACGAGGTGTTGATCGCAGCATACCGAAACTTCGACGACTTGTGTAAATCAAAAAATAATCTGTAGTCAGTTGGGCTGCCTGATCAAATACGGGACGATCGTCAGAATGGAAGGTGGAGGATATGGTTTTATGACCTGGCGAACTCATTTAGGAGAGCGAGTTCTCGAAGGGGTTGAGGCAGAAGTGTATCTCCTGCCATGCAAGATGCGATCGAGCATCTTGAGGACACCCGTGATTTAGAGGGGCCAGAAGTTTTGACAGGCGATCGTATCTTCGACATTTCCAGTTTTGAACAAAAAGTGGTTCTGCTTCACCGATGCCTCTCTGCCCTGCTCGACCCAAACATCGAACCTCCAATGCTAACCAATGTGGTCGAAGCTGCCGCTTATTTTCCATTCGCGTTTCTCAAGATGCGGCTCGGAGATGAGATTTACCTGGAGAAAGAAGGATTCCATGAAGAGGACAGCCTTAGATATTTTTACCGGACCTTAGTTTGGAGAGCATTTGAGGAATATCTTTTAACCAATTGGCAAGCGGGGCAAGAAGAATTTGGGTTTGACGAAGAATTAGACACTTTCCAACCCCACTCGGATAATCTAAGAGTCTGGCATACCGTTGTTGATCAACTGATTGATCGCATCTTCTGGGATCGCGACTGGGCACTAACCTCAAATCATCCAGAGATGCTGGACGGCATGGAAGCAGAGTTGAGCCAGCCGTTTGGACTTGATGACTATTTCACCAATCGACTGCCGAAAACCTAATACCAATTTAAAGAATACCTGCGACAAATAACGCCTCTTTGATGAAGCTAAAACCAGTGATAGAAGCAACAGTTTCGTGAGTCAGTTCGTTTAGCAGTTTATCCACTCTGGTTTG
>NZ_JAMPLL010000029.1:0-40787 GCF_039962495.1 Leptolyngbya sp. AS-A5
CATTGCTTGATCGCCTGAGCTAATCCAAACGTTTGAACCGCATGAGGCAATGGAATGTAGAGGTGAAGTCCTTCTGACCAACTAGATCGAATAAGAATCGTGCGGCAAATCCCAATCGTCTCCAGTGCCGCTCTGATAAGGGTGAGCGTTTCAGGATTTTGGTAAGGGTGGTGCTGACCGCTGCGATCGATATCGATTAGCGCGTAGGAGGTCTGGGAATCGAATCGAACGCCAATTAATTTGGAATTATCCTTCCATTCCCGCCATAAAATACGCGGACGTATGGGATACTTAGTAACCGTCTGCCACTTTGGGGTAGTTTCGTTCGTTGAAATGATCGCATTCCAGAGATAAGGGAATGTCTCACATAGCCGTTTCCCAAGTGGGTCAAGGGGTAGCGGTTCTGAATATGGAGTTTCAGCAGACAGACTTACACTCATAGCGAATTTTGAGTATTATTGAGTCAGAAACTTCAAACCTATGAAGTCAAGACTGAATTATATATGCAAATTTCAGTAGTGGCTGAAAAAACTTATGAATTTTGCTCAAGCACTCGATCAAACTCTTGAAGAATTTGGCATCAGCGGCAAATGGCTCTCTGAACGCTCAGGAGTGAGCCAGCAAATGATTTCGGGTTTTCGGAAAGGCAATCAGCGCGTTTATTCCGATAGCCTAGAGAAAATTATTGCAACGCTACCGAATGACGCGAGACAGCACTTCTTTGGGTTGTTGGGTAGTCGAGTGCCCGAACAGAGCGGTACTTCATCAAATATTACTTCTGTGGTGGATCTTGCTTCCGTAGTAGAACGGCTAGACAAGCGACAATTGGCAGGGTTACTTTGTGCGATCGCAGATCGAATCGAGAATCAAAATTCTGCACTGGCAAAAGAATTACTTAGCGCATAGATAATTTGCTGAATACAAACATTCTCTCGCTGTAACATGGGTAGCATTGTGTTAGACCCAGCTACATGAGCAATAAGACTGCATCTATTAAAGTGGCAAGCATTCTAGCGATTCCACCTCGCATCAATCTCAATGACTTGTCCCAATTATCTCTACAGGTTCCGATAACTGAGGTTACTTGTCTTAGAAATCAATTGACCGAGATTGACTCTGAAAATCGAGCGAAAGTGGCACAGACCTTGAGAGCGGTCGCGCATCTCCTGGTGTCTGGAGCGTTGGTATTGTTAATAGCAATCTCGTATGAGTTGCGACAACAGACCAACGAGGGTTATTCGGCTCTACTGGAGCAGGGTCGATCAGAACGGGTTTAATTGGCTGAATGAGATGATACAGCCGCGTTAATGACATTGTGGCATTGATACAAATCTCGTTGACAGGCTCTATCTCTCAACCCTATTTTTTAGCCTCGCCATAGAGCAAATATTTTAAGTAACAAATAACATCAAGGACTGAGCGAACCTAGTTCAGTTCAAACTAGAGTGTTTTGTTGATCGCACGGACTTTTGGTAGAGGAAGTAACGATCACCATTCTTTGTCATTGTAGAGAGTACAAAGTAGCTACTATACTCCAGCAGTAAATATTAGTACGTTTAAACTAATAAAATGTCTTGATCATTTTTTATACCAGATGTAGAGTAGTGGCTATTATGTAAACTCTACCTGTAGCAGCGTACATAATCTTACCTGAACTTTTGGCAGTGTCAAGAAGATTTTTTTGCTGGGTTCTAATTCCCAGTAAAAAGCCCTCTGACCTAAATGCTTAGACTTCAGAGGACGAACAAAAATAATTGTGAGTTACATTATGCACACAGTCGACGAGTTCAACACAACCCCCCCCGACAAAAAGTTACGCACTGATGACACGAATGCGAAAAATCAAGCGTTTCCGCTTCCTCATCTCCAGACTTCTTCCGTGATTGAATTGAGCATTGCAGAAGAACGTCTCCGCCAAGCCCGCTACAGTTTCAATCTCGCTCTTATTGCCACGGGCATTTCTGCGCTCGTCGGTCTAGTCGGTGCAGGCTTGCTGCTCTCTGGCAAAGTTCCTGCAGGAGCGGTTACGGCTATCGGCGGATTAGCTTCGAGTGCCTGCTGCATCCGGTTTGCCAAGGATGCAAACGATCGACTTGATAAGTTGAGCGATTAAAACGTGGAAACGAGATCGCATTTCTCAACGTTTGAGCAAAGCGATCTCGTTTCTCCAAGACCTCAAATTCAGTCAGCATTAACGATCGTTCGAGATACCCTCATGATAAAGAAGGCTACATTCCCAAGAAAGTGAGGATGTTTGCTGCATTCGATAAGCTTCCTGGGCATGTAGATAGCGATGCTTGTCGTTGATTAGTTGTCCAGTAAATTTCGCCATCTGAGCGTACCGCATAGTGAACGACGCGATCAGGCTCTTGATGCCACATATAGAATCATCTTGCTTGCGCTTCTTTACCAGAGCAAACTTCTTCTACTAGCTGACTCGAAGGTTTCTCTAATACCTGTTGAAATCTCTCTTCCAATGCTTTTTTATAGTTTCCCAAACTAGCATACCTAAGCGCTAGAAGAGTCTTAATGGAGAAGATCAGCCACAGCGCCAAAACCCCTCCTGCAATGAAAACATCAACAGTTTGAGATGCGGCACGAATTGACAACACCGGACAAATCACACCCAGAGTAACGATGACGAAGGCGTAATTTAATTCAGTTGATCCCAATCTAGTAAACAACCATGTACGATTTCGCCTTTGATATCGTAAATTACTGCGGAATTGATGAATAAAAGTTTCCCAGTAAAGATCTGATCGTCGTGGCTCGATACATACTCTAATGTAGGTCGAGATAGTTAGAACTTCGTGAAAGGAGTGACGAATTTGATTCATTGTCGTGTAGAGAATTGCGATCGGGAGCAAAAAGACAAATGAGATTTTTGCACTAAACGCGAAAGCTAAAAGAGCGACTGTGGCGGTTACTCCCAAATTCATCAAGGTCAGTTCACGATTGAAAATCTCGAAGAGTTCGTGACGCAAAGAATTGTACTCTGCATCAGAGTGTGATCTGAAACCATCTTGGCTCATACATTATCCCTGTTCTCTTGAAAAGGTTAACTAGAAGTAGATAAGAGAAATATTCGGAAATCGAAGCTCATTATCGTTGCGAGAAACTGACCAAGAGTCGGTACTGATTCGAGTACTCGTCCTATCATCTTCACAACGCAACCTTTTAATTTCGGAGAGTATATTGAAAAAGTTTAACCTTCACCCGATTTCGCAAGCATGACAATTGACTTCCTCACCCGTTCGTGAAATCGATCGACATAACGATCCCCATCAAACTCAGTACACCAGAGATCGGACAACCCACTCAACTTCACCACAAGGTTATTTAGCTGCTTCTGATCGCCGCTCCGTACTCGTTCAAACACCTGATCAGCTTTGTCCCCAACATCAATAAAGCTCATCATGCCTAGAGACCCTTTAAGGGCATTAGAAGCAATGAAAATAATAGACCTGTTGGGAAATAATGAGAAAAATCGCTGAAACACTTACGCTAACTGTGTTTCAAGGATTTTGAGCAAAAAATCAATGAAATGCTTACCAGAAGCGGATTCCAAGGATTTTTGGGCTTCTTACCCAACAAGTCTAATGTCAAAACTAGAATCCGCTCTCTGTCGTGCTTCCTTTTGATTCTGTAGTTTGAATACGAAGGAAATGTCGCTCGTTTCAGCGTTGAATCTTAGAATCTCAAATCGTGTAAAAACGATTCTTAGATTCATTTGATCCTCCATTGCCATTAGTGTTTCATTATTTAATATCATCGCGTGGATCATTATGAATTCTTTTTCACTAACAATCGCTGAACAAACCGCAAGTTTATCCCACTCGATAAACGGTCTTACAAGCCATCTGGAACTCACACTCTACGCAGGCAGCGAGGATAAACAGCGTTTCTGAATTACATCTACCCTCATCAAAAACGCGATAAATTTGTCGTCTCCGAGTCTCATACGTTGCATCAGGATCGCCGTTCTCTCGTGCCAACTCTGCGTACTTTCGTGCTATCTCTGCCCTCCAATTCTTCTCACCCCAAACATCGATCGCCCGTTGCTCGATGATATCTAGATAATCTTTGCAGGTCGGAATCGCCATTCGCTCGATCAAATTCAGCATTGCTATTCTAGTGCTAATTCTGTCCACTTCGTTGATAGGTTGCTGCCGCTCCTAAGCCGCGAGGCTTACCTTCTCATTCAGCGAATCGGTCGCTATCGCTCCCAAGGCACTGAATGAGAAGGTCAAAATCAATCGATCTCTGCAAACATCTCGATTAGTTCATCGACTTGCTGAGAGGTCAACTGAGTCGGGTCAGAAGCATCGAAGTGATTCTGCATGAGAACCTTTACCGATTCGACATCCAGACCGATCGCTGTTCTCGCTGCTTTGACGCGATCTCGCTTTGATTGTCCCGTTTCTGGCATCTCAACGCCATCTGTAAGCCACATTAGAAGCAGTTCCGCCAACTCTCGACCGGGGTTAAGGTGAGTCGTATTGCTCAAACTAGGACAGCGAGATTTAGAAATCGTGAGTAGGTGATCAAGGCTCAGTTCTCCAGCCAAATCAAACTCGTATTCGATTCCTGCTGCCTGCATCGGTGCAGTTCCAACCTTCGTGGGAGCCAAGACCTCTTTACCGCTTTTGTTCGTCGTCGTGGTCATCACCCATTCCGTTTTGCTTCGCATTGTTCCGATCACATGAGCAGAACTCGAAAGCATCGCATCGATTAGGGCGCGTTCTAAGGGTTTCGCTTTTGCCCAATTTCTAAATTCTCCTCCTGCCATATCCAGCTCAGCAAACCAGGCATGGGAAAGGGAATCGATGATAATCACGTCATACCCTGATGCGTCGGCTGCTTTGATGGCTTCGACGTATTTACCAGGATGAAAGTCTTTCAGATTGCACACATCGAAATTGAAGATATCGGCGTATTTGCTGGCTGATCCGCGTTCGGTATCAATCACTGCGGTCGACTTTCCAAGATGAGATGAGATCGACAATGCCGAATAGGTTTTTCCTGATCCACTTGCACCAGATAGAGCAAGGCGTAATCGTGATTGGGTCTTTGTCGCTTTCTGAAACATGATGATTGTTAGTGATTGTTGAAGAAATGCGGGGCACGACTCCCGCGATCGTGCTGGCTCTGGTAATGTCGTTAGCTGTGTTGCCAAGAATGTCTAAGTCCGTAATCAAGATGGAAATTGTGTTCCGGTGGGTGTGGCATCTTGACCGCTAACTCTGCCCGTGTCATCCATTCAGGAATGTTGCGAATCTCGTAAGTCTTTAATCCAGTGCGAGAAGTGCCGAGCTTTCGATACTGTCGAGGGGTTTCAACTTGCCATCGATTAACAGATGGATCGAAGGTAAAGCGGTAGGTTTTGAGTTCGTGAATCATTTCTGCTCCCTCGGTGCGTTGTTAGAATTCTTCGGCGGTGTTGCCTGTCCGGTTCCGTTGCATCTGGGGCAATCTGCCAAGGTTTCGATCAGCGTCTCGTAGTAGCCGCGACCGTCACAGTATTTACATTTCATGAATGTTCTAGGGGTAAATGTGTTGAGGGGTAGTTTTGCGGCACTACCCAAGCCGGAATGAGCTAGAGACTCAGAAGCTCTCGCCCTTTGTCTTCCCAGGCTTCGAGAATCAGTTCAAAATTCTCAGGGTGCTGTGATTCGTACCAGCGCGAGGGAGTGAGTAAGCAATTTTTGCGATCAAGGGGGCAAGTCTTGCCGATTAGCACTTTGATGCTGTAGTTTTTAGGATTCATCACTACTACCTCAAATAGACGTGAGTTTTTTCGTATCCTTCCTCGTGTGAGTAGTAGGAATTGATAAAGGCATCATTCGCGATCGCTTCCCAGTCGATAAATTTGTCAAGCGTTGCCCAGTCAAAAACCTGGATTGCCTCGGCTGCTTCACAGATTCCCCCCTCTTCGCCTAGATGCTCCTTACAGAATGCAGCTTCAGACTTGTAGCAGCCGATGTAGTAATCGGTAAACTCATCGATCTCAGCATCATCGCCACGATGCGCGAAGTAACCTTTGATTGGTTCTTCTCCATGCTCATGAATGAGTGCGGCAACCTGGCAAAGCTTTTCGAGATCACAACTCGTAAACTCTGCAAAGTTCTCATAGTCATCAATTCGCCATTCTTCGCCCTCTGAACTCTTGAGCATTGCATCGATCGCGAATTGCACTTTATCCGGCTCGATACCTTCAAAGAACTCGACCCACACACCACGCAGGCGACCCGCGTTATAGGCTGCTAAGTCTGCAAAGTAAACTCTAGGTGTCGTCATTTGCTCTAGCTCCTACAGTGGGCAGTCAGAATCGAAGAATGGGCAATCTTTCGCACTATCCAAAGCACTATAAGAACAGGGAAGATCAGCACTAGCGCGAAGTTTGCAATAACTCGAAGTCATGATCGTTCTGCCGTCTGAGATTGCTTGAAAGCCTTGCGAGGGGACAAAATGCTTACACATCCCGCAGGTAGGCACAGAGCATTTAGGAACGTAGTTCAGGTCTTCTTCGGTCGGAAAATGGCGATCGGCAAAATGCCCATGTGTAAACAGATAATCAGACATAATGGAGTCTCCATCGTTGTTGGTGGATGCCCTCGCTGCAATGTTTCTCAGGCAATCAGCGAGGGTTTTGATTTTGGAAAGGTTAAGCAGTTTTTCGACTTGCTCAGGTCGTTGGATTGCGCCTACTTTGCACTTGTCCCTTTGTGCTGGCGGGTAGAGTTTCCTCTAGATGCCCTTCGCGTCTTACATCCGTGATTGAGCCTTTTAACGACTTGCTCAGGTCACAGCGCTAAACCTTCTTAGAAATCTCAAGTAAAAATTCTTCAAGCCCTACGAACTCCCACAGCTTCACCTCATGGGGAGTCGTCAATCGCTTACTGGGGCGTAGAAGCGCACGAGCAGTAGGGAAAAGCTCACGCAGGCGGGTAATGAATCGCTGTGCAGATTGTTCGCTTTTGAAGCCGACATAAGCTGTCTGCACCTTTGCCAGCCGTCCACCCTTGCCGGGTCGCTTTAGCGCTTTGGTCAGGACGTGAATGCGATCGCAAAGTTTTACTTGTGCGTATCCATCTTTGAGCAACTGAACGGAAACTTTAAGCTGTGGCATGGAAGAAAACCAAACTCTCTCTATGTCTATAATAGCCGTTTTTGTGACATTTTTAGCACAAACAGTATGTCTTTACTATCTCTTCACATATAAAAAAGCTCCTCTGCAAAGCACAGAAGAGCGATGGATACTGTAACGAGAGCAGATCACCAGGGGAGCGAGTTGGCAGGGTGAAGAGAGCCACCAGCACCGGAAGGGAAGGCAGAAAGGACAGACGAGAGCGCAGGCGGAACACACATGCAGAGAACCACACCAGCACCAAAAGAACGCCACGCAGGAAGGGGAGCCACACCCACAACAGAAACGCCAGAAGCCTGCACCCACTCGACAAAGCCCAGAGGCGCGACACCCTCGAAAGCGACGATGAAGCGATCGCAACCACGAGACACCACCCAAGCCGGAGTGAAGGGAAAGAGTAGAGATAACTGCATAAGAATCATTGAACATTTGTGCTAATTTTAGCACTAAAAGACTGAGCAAAAAACCGTGGAACACTGCTTGACAACGAGGAGACCCCAGCGCAACCCCGCCCCCTCTCACTCTCACCTTTCCGACCCCTCTTTACTAGCGAGTGAGCGCCCCAAGAAAAGGCAGACCACGCGGTTCGGTAGGCGTGGTAGGCTGCCTTTTTGGGCGCGAACGAGCGAAAAAGAGCGCGATAGCGCACCACTGTCCCCTTGGGGGTACGGGGACTCACCCAAGCGGTATAAGCGGCAATCACTTTGCGATCGTATCGATCAATCATCCGGGCGCTGGCGAGTTCCCACGAGCCTGCGCGAGTCTGAACAAAATAGCCTGCACCTCTTAGTGCGGGCGGTAAGGTTGGGGTGCTATGAAAGCTTCCGAGAATCGTCGCGAATGTAGCGTGTTGAATGAATCTTCAACCACATAGCTTATCGAAGGTAAAAAGCTATATGGTCATTGTCGTAATCAGAGAATTCATAGACTTTACTATTGCTGAGACCTAGGCGAATTTCTTGATAACCTGAGCGACGATATCCATCGTATCTAATGATGGGTTGAGAAAACGTTGTTACATTGCACGAATTACTTCCACGGGCTGCAGGATAAGAATGCTGTATTTGATATCCAGGATTTAGCTGATACTGCTGACCGTTAATTGCATAATACATGGGGGTTCTTGTTCCATTCTTGATAGTAAACTTATAATCCCGATGAGTCATGACTTGTAAACAAGATCCGCCGTCATCTCCGCTGCTACCTGGTCTTCCATTTACTATACAATCCGTTTCCCAAGGCCAACAGAACAAGTCAGCCTTAGCTGGTTCTGCAATAGCAGTCGCTGAACTAACAGAAGCGATAGTTAAGCCAACAGTAATCAAATTCTTTAGTTTAATCGTTTTCATTGTGACAACTCCTAGTAGGTAATTAAGTAACTCTCTTGCTTTACCCTTCTTATCAACATCGAAAACGGGAATAACAACACGCTTAGGGCCAAAGGCTAAAACCCGGAACACAATTTCGGGCACGGGAAACAGCACCCCTCCTCGCTGCTTGCGGCCCTGAACATCCTGCCCCTGCTACTTCATACGTTGCTAGAGTTGCTTGATCAAAAGTACAAGCTACTGCGATCTCACTTGCCGACGCGTAAGACCTTTTTTGATGGTTTGCAGGCGTTGACCCGATACATGTATTTCGATAGTTGGGATCATCTGCTCACCTTCATGTTGGAAGGTCTAGAGCTAGACATCCCGCCCAATACTAGCTGAATTGCCATACTGAGAATTGCTGGTAACTAGAATAGTTCCTTGAATTGATTCCTGATGTAGAGTAAGTGAGCTTGGAGAGGTGCTAATCAATAACTTCGTGAAGCTTGAAGTATCGTAAGAGATTAGCTCTAATGCTCCCAATTATACAGAATAGGAATCTACAGAAATCTGCTTGGGTACTGCATGCGATGATCAAATCCATGAACTAAGAAAGCGATATTAGCCTCCTAATCCAGTAATGGAATGATTGAAGTGAGATTTAGAAGCTAACTTGCTTCTGATCCCAAATTACTACGAATTATCGAACGGGGAACAGAAAGAAACTTAATTTTACAACTACCGGATCCAATACTCACATTGCACGATTAGAGGTGTCAAGTTAGTTGCGGCATGTCTCACTGACCTACGAGCAATGTTAAATCGAACAATCTGCTAGACCGCGATCGCACTTTCCAGAAACCCTCGCCATCCCCCATCAAAATGCTTCTCAACCCCTAGAACAACTTCCAAATCGAAGAGTTCTTCTAATTCGTCCTCAGTTTCACGCCAAGAGCAATCGAGCATCCATTCACGCGCTTGAACAATCTGAGGTGCTGAAATGTTGTATTGGATGCTTTTTAAGGTAACGACCATGATTTCGATAAGAAGCGGATTGATCTAGGGATTCCCGATCGCACAACTTCTTAATCAATGGGAACTCATCTCAGCGATCGCATCTCCAAAAATTACTTCCTACGGTCGTGCGGGTGCGTTCCTACCCCAACCCTCCCGTCAGCAACATCGATCGAAAACCAACGCAGGCAGGTCTATTGTACGCCTGATGATCCCGTATCAAGGGCTGCGCAAGTGGCGGCTATGGTGCTTCGCGCTATTTTGTTGGTTCCGCTACGCTCCACAATTCGCCACCCTTGACACTGGTTCGTCGGGTTCCAAGCCAAAACAGCCAAAGGCGTATGTAAGCCGCGTTGCGTTTGGTTTTTGTGTATGCGATCTGTTCCGTTTAAGTTCGTTTCGGGTTTGGCTGCTGAGTTCGGTGCTGTGGAGTGTTTCTGGCGCGAGTCAGATCGGTCGTTTACTGGTTTCGTGGCTGAGGTCTGGTTCTCTGAGTTGCCTCGTGACTTTGCGGTTCGCTGGGCGCGTGTGGTTGGCTACTCGGTTCGCGTTCGTTGTGTGTCTTCTGGTCACAGTCGGTTTGCGGTTTCTGTACCTTGTGTGGTTCCCTTGGGTTCTGTCTCGCTCGGTGCTGTCTCTCGTGGCTCCCGTGTGCGACTGAGCTAGCGTTCTGGGGGCTTCGACTCCCTTCTTTGCGATGAGATTTCTAAAGTGGCTTTAATTTTGAGCCAATCATCAAAACTAGATTTGCTTACGCGAATAGAACTAATTCTGGCACTATTTGTTTACGTCTTCAAATCTAGTTTTAACGATGAACTTGAAGATTAGAGTTAGAGATTAGAGTTAGAGATTAGGGCTAGTATTAGAGCTAGTAATAAACTTGGACATCAGAGCTAGTAATAGACTTAAAGATTAGACTTGATATAGAGCTAAAAACGCTTCCGTACAAGAACTCCAAGCTTTTTATGAATTGTCTAATCTAGCTATAATAGCGTTTATGAAAACTACAGGATGAATCATTTTTTCGACAACTGAGATCGCAAAAGAAACGAAGTTGCGATCGCAAATAATAGCTTGGCAATTGTTAATTTTGTATGTTAACGTTGTATAGTTCAAAGCAATAGTTAAAGACAAAAAAGTAGAACGCCTTTAATAGTTTGCGACCTACTAAACGTTCTACCTTTTTGGTTACTATTGCAGCCCTCATATAAGGAGTACTGCTCTCTATGCCCAATTCTAACTCAAATCTCGATCGATGGGCTGCTCTCGTAGGCATCCCGTTTCTCATCCTTGTTTTGTCTAGCTATACCTTGAGCAGCAAGATTGAATCATCTAATGGTGTAAAAGTCGATGTGTTGTTGGTTCCACCTGAAAATCACCAGACTAAATAGGGTTTGAGCAGAAGCTAAATTAACTTTAGTTTCTAAAAAACACCTCTCATAAGACTGGTTTACAACGCTGTTCACTGAGCTATCTCGGTGAGCAGTTTTCTCATGCTTGCCATAAAAAAGACCCTCGAAGGCAAAGGGCCTGAATTATTGAGTTTGGTTTTGTGTGCCGTCAGTTCTCAGGTTTTACAACAATCACACGCTTCTGAAGTGGCTGCTCTGGTAAGTGAGCTTGCACCATCACCTTTGAGACCTTCGCTCTTTTTGCGATCGCTGCAATCGTCGTCTCGGTCTCTATCGCTTGTCTGAGTCTGTCGAGGCTATTCATGGTCGGTTGCCTGGATTTCTAGGGTTGCCTGGATCGAGTTCAGAGGGAAAGTAGAACCCTTGTTCGTCTACCTCAAAGATAGCAGTATTGAACTTTGCAGAATCACTCACTTCTGACGGGTCACGACCATCTTTAGTACGAAGGTCAGAACCGCCATCATATTCCTCAAATCGCGCAGCATGATCGAGCGTTTCTTTCTTGCTGTGATTCATGTACTGAATCTCTGAATTAGTATCGGTAAAACTCTCAGTATCGTCACTTTCATTACCAAAGAAGATTCTGGAGAAAATTGACATTATTCACCTCACTTCGGTTGATACTGAACGCCTTGGGAATCAAGCTCAAACTCACCAATCACAAATTTCTGTCCAGCCTCAACTTCATAAGGCAGAGAGGGATCGATCGATGATTCATTCCAAATGACATTCGCCCCCTGCTCGATCGCATTCGATTCGGCTTCAACTGCATCGGTGAGGTTGCCTATCTGGTACGTATTGCGTGAGCCAGTATCGCTAAAGTCTCCGTCCTTATCATCAGATTCCATAATCCAAACTTGTTTAGGCATTAGGGTTCCTCTCGGTTGCAATGGTCATCTTTGTCAATGGAATTTTTAGGAGCGCTCCCAAGACATAGGAACTCTGTGAAGCCCTACATCCCTTTCTGTATTAGGGTTTGCAGAATTCTCAAAGTTATCGTCATTTGAAAGCATACACATCTTTTCAGATTGAATCAATAGTTTTTTGAAAAGATGTGTATATTTATTCGCTTTATCTATGAACGATCTAAAGTGTGTGGATACCTAAAAAAGCATACACACTTATACGATGAGTCAGTCCCTATCTGATGTCCCGATGCCCCGACAAAAAGGCGTTCCTGCCGATCGAGATGAAATCAAAGAACGCCATAACGTGATGGTCAGTCCTTCTGCGTGGGAAGGATTGGACACGATCGCAAAAGAATTAGGTTACAAATCGCGCTCTGACCTGATTGAAGGAGTAGGACGCAGAGAGGTTGAACTGACTAGAAAGCCCGAAACTGATGAGTGATGTTCAAGACGAAGCGCAAAGAATTCTCGATTGCCTTGCCGCTCTGCCGTTCGAGAATTGCTACCGACTGAGCCGTATGTTTAGGAATGTACCAACTAATCCCGCTCTCTATGCGGTTCGTCATCGCGTTGATGGAATTCTGTATCTGGGCACAACGAACAACCTGAGAAGGCGATTTAGGGATGGACATAAAGCCTTGAGTTGGGCATTCGTTGATCGCTATGATCCAGATGATGTCAGAATCGCACCTGCATTCTTGCCGCCAAGTACGGCGCAACATTCAAAAGAGCTTGAAATCCTGATGATCCGAATCGCGCAACCAAGCTATAACAGTCTTATCAAGTAGGAGAAATGATCATGCAAACCGAACACCTTTCGCCGGAAGCTGCTCAGATTATCCTGAATACGCTGCCTGAGAGAATTCAGTTAGGACTTCGCGCTTATGCGGCTCAAATTGACTACCCAATCGAGTTGGTGATCGAGATGATGATCGCTGGGTTCTTAGACGAAGATGCGATGACCTTTGAAGGATGCAAACCGCTTAGAGGCATGAACTTCGTGAAGGTCGCAAGTTAAGTTCATCGAGCATTCAGTAAAGTGAAAAGCCACAATCATGATCGATCGTGGCTTTTTTGGTGAGAGATTGGCGATCGCGGTTTCACTCCCCCTGCCCAAACCGCTCCATCATCGACTTCGCCCGTTTCTGGTTTGCGATCGATTGCCGATATTCATTCTTCTTCTTCGCTCCCCCTAGAACATTCCGTAGCGCGTCTGGATTCCCCTCGCAGTATTCAAACATCGCTTCGATCAACACTTCCCGACAAATCCCGTTCTCCCGGCAGAGTGCCTGTAAGCGATCGCTAACTTCAACCTCCAGCCGCAATGTAGTCTGCTTCGTCTCTAGAGGTGGCATCACTTCTTGAGGAATAGGCTGCGGAATATCTGGGTTTATAGGTTTCTGTAAGTCTAGATATCTCGATGTCTCGATATCTGTATTAGCAGTAGTCGAACCTAGTGAAGTATCTCGACTGGGGACAGTTGGGCGATTTCGGCTCCTCAAGCGTTCTAAAGCATCAGGCATAATCAGTTTCCAGAAGTAGGGATTGCATAGATTCTATAAGTACAGATATCTAGATATCTAGACTACTTGATATTAATACTTCAAGAGAGCTTTTTGATAATTTCCTCAAAGGGATACTGCAAGTCACTCTGTCCAAGCTCAGAAAGCAACTTGCCTTGACGAATCGCAGCTTTGAATTTCTCAGACTCTCGAATCGATGGAAAGATCGGGATATCCCCAGCAAACTCTCTCATTGCCTCAATATTTTGCCGACCTTCGAGCGTTTGAGTATTGCCGACCCAGCGATCGCGAAATGGAATAATCCCCAAAACCTGACCCGTGAACGCCATCAGATTCGCCTGCTCATTCAGAAAGTCGAGCGTGTCAATCAGGCTGTTCATCCCTTTCACGTTGGCTTCGACTGGAATGAGAACGTAGTCAGATGCACCAACCGAAGTAAGACAGAGTTGAGATCGGGAAGGCTGCACGTCAATCAGAACGTAATCGAACAGATCGGCAACTGACTTGAGCCGCAATTTCAGAATGAATGCGCCCGTTCCACTGCTGCTGAGAAAATCGGAGACTTTGAAGAGTCCGCGATCAGCAGGAATCAAGAACAGGTTCTCGTAGCTAGTGGCGTAAATTCCATCCTCAGTCTTCACCGCTCCGGTCAGCACCTCGAATAAACTCGGCTGGTTGGGCTGGACTTCGTGATTTAGATAAAAGGTGAGATTGGCTTGGGGGTCAGAGTCGATCGCTAGAACTTTCTTCCCTTGTTGAGCCAGTAAAAGCGCTGTGAAAAAAATACTGGTTGTCTTGCCTTGTCCACCGGAGAGCGAGATACAGGAGCAAGTTTGCATAGAAGGTATCTCAATTCAATAGATTGAGAGTACAGACATTAGCCCAATATGTCTAGAAGTGTAGATATCTTGATATCAAGATATCTAAAAAGTAAAAAACGATACAGATTGCGATTGAGGGAGATTTGTGATCGCATTTTTGACTTATTCGCTAATCATGCCGCACTACTTATAGCAAGTCGGAGCGGCTCCACCAGGGCGAGAGTAGGCAGATCGCCCGCCACAACTCCGACCTCGTTTATCTGTATCGTAGGGACATTCACAACTTCCAGACACAGACTCTCGAATCGGGATGATTGCTTCAGAGGAGGGGGAAGGTAATATCAATGGCGAGGGTGATTCTGTTGAATTTTGCCGCGCGATCGCTACAAATTGACCATTCACCCAACCTGTTGCCCCAGATTGAAATTTGACTTGATACCAGATCTGACTGTCATCACCTTGCTTCTCACCCAAAATTTGAACCACATCGCCTGTAATTCCATAATGTCGAGCCACTGAACGAGTGCTAGCATCTTCACGAACGTTGATTTGAGCGTTTGAATCTTGAGCGGTGAGTGTTCCTTGCCGATTGCCCGATGATGGTGCAACCGTCGAACTCGGTTTCTCGATCGTCGGAGTCGGAGGAATCGGTGAGGGCGTGACGGGCGTTGGAACAGGTGAGGGAGATTCAGAAGGAGAGGGAGCGATCGCGGTATTTTGAGGCTGGGTGGAACAGGCTGCTAGAAGAAGCAAAACTGCAAGAAATCGGATTGAGAGCTTCATCACTGGTACTTGGTGCAAGAATAAGAACCAGCTAATCGCGAGAATTTATAGTTCGTATCTAGCCATAGAAACAATTCCAGTCCTTCAAGACATTGGTTTAGCTTTCTCAGTGTTAGTTAGCGCGAGAATCTCAAAAGGCTTTTAGATTGCTTCGATCAACAGGATATTGTTACAGCGCCCCACAACTCGGACATGATCACCGAGTTTAAGCGCGAGAGGACGATACGAACGCGCAATCCAGTAAGTTGCTTGGAAGGCGATTTGCCATTTTTCACCTTCATCGAGAACATCAACGACAGTTCCTTCATTCTCAACTTTTAGAGTATTAGGCACAGAATAAAGCCAGTGCAACATGGGAAAAGCTCCTAATCTTAAATAACATCTATACCTATAAGTGAACGAAGAAGAAACAGTGTAACGCACTTGGCTCAATTGCCTGAAATAATATTTGATTGATTCAATGTCCTTTCTAAAGAGAAACATTTGTAAAACACGAAATCAATGCGTAGATTATAAACCTTAAAATAGTTTAGTCACTAAACTTAAACTCATTGCACTAATACTTAGAACAACACAATTTTGCACGAATAGACAGCTTCTACGTCAATGGTGATACTGGAATGCCCAAAATTTCTCAGCATTCATAGAATTGCTAAGTGATGCCTGGGCAGGACGAGACTGTAGCCCCAATATAAGGATTACCTCGCCATGAATGACTTCACCTCGCTCGACGATTCAAGCACGGCTGTACCTCCTACTTCAATTAGCATCAGCAGCACAGACCAAAATACTGTTCTTCTTGACCCTGCTACACTCAAAACTCTAGATCAGATTAGTTCTTTAACCCTCATCTGCATTACGGTTTGGCTATACCTGTATACCACTGTGCGAGTCTTTTCTAACAGCGTCCGACTGATGGAGCAGATTAACCGCTTTATTGAACTGCTGGTTAAGAAGAATTAAGCTTTATCTTAACCCCTTGTCTTGTATAGATGAGGGGTTAGGTGAAACATCCTTTAGAGTTGGCGAAGCGGTTCATACTCGCCACCTGATTCGTGAAATAGACGACGCAATTCGCGTTTGGCGCGAGTTGCCCTCTGACGTAGAGCTTCTTCGCTAGGCGCTTCACCATCGCGTTCAAGTAGACGTTTCCGAATAGCAGACCAGGATAATTTCTCTAAAAATCGCCAGTCCATTAATTCTGCAACCCTTGGATTCTCAGATCTGTACCTCTCAAGTACTTTCAGAAAAATTGTAAAATTGTGATTGCGGCTCTCTTCGCAACGATCACCAGATTCAGATAATGTATCCAGAACGGCTGCTTGTGGATCGGTAGGCAGTTCTCTTCTTCGCTGGCGAGAGCGTTCAAGAACAATATAACGAGCAGTTCCTTTGATCCAGGGTCTACAGCTAGTAATTCGAGTTCCTTGGTCGGTTGCTCTCAATCCCCTTAAATAAGCCTCATGTAATATGTCAGCAGGCTCAACGTGAGAGTCTAGCTTAAATTGCTGAATATAATGCCTCACCATTGTAATTATCGAGTAAGCGTGTGGACTATCTTGGCTAAGGATCTGATCCATCACTTCATCAAGCGCTCTTCTCTGACAATCCTTTTCTGAGTCATTCATAAGGGTTCTAATGTGAGGGCTTCATAGATTAAGTGTTACTAAATCTAAAGTTGTGACATCTGCGTGACAGCAACTATTGGTTTTTAGGGTTCTCAGCTAGATAGAAATTTGTACTCAGAACTTTTAGAGTAGATATGTGTCACATTCTTAGCCCCGTTGACACTTGATGTATGGAGGCGATTCAATCGCTATCACCATTACCCCTATTTTCTGGAGTCTAAGCCTAATTTATTAGGAGACAGAACTCAAAGCTTTACTTGCTTTTGAACAAGGTAGCGGTGCTGGAATTGTCTTGTCTTAGTAACGCGCACAGGAAAACATTATGGACAGCTTCATTCAAGAATCACAAAAACGTCTGGCTGTACTCCAAGAGTACTACAAGCTGGAATGTCAGCGAACGTTAAGTGATCCAGAAATAGATCGGGTTCAGGAAATTTTAGAGCAGGCACAGAAAGATCCATTGCTTGACTTTCTGATCGATGAGATTGATCACATTTTAGGGCACGAATTCGGATTGATCGATGAACAGTTCATCCAGCAGCAGCAGCAGAAACTTGAATCAGTGATCGATTCAGCCTGGATGGAGCATTTATTAAGCAGCTATACCTGCGAATCAGATTTACCTTCGTTGCAAGAAGCCCAAACTCGTCTAAAGCAAGAGGGACTTTATAACGGTCAAATTGATGGCGTTTTCGGTCCAATTACCAAGCAAGCATTTCGAGCGCTGCGACGTAGAATTCAGGAGCGACTTGAGAAGCAAGGACTTCCTACAGATTCGATTGATGGAATTCTAAAAGAGGATCAAAGTGTGATTGAAAGGGTTTATCGAGAAGGAAAGAAGCTTGATCTTCAAGGGGTTGAGTTACTCAATTTAGAGGCAAAGTTTTCGTGAATAGAATGAGAGCCTCTGACTGCTTTATGGGTGTAATTTAAGGTGATGAGGAGTTCCAGAGCAAGAATTACATTCTTTAACTCTTGTTCTGGAACACAATTCTATATGTCCATCAGTTCTTGGTCACACTTGAGAGACTACCGAGTTAGATGCTGCATTTGGAAGCTGAGAAGCTCACCTATCCTCCTTCGCTTCAATCACCTTCTGAACGTCTTCCGGCACATCTGAGAGAAAGTCATAGCCTGTCAGCTTCTCAAGCTCATCCACCGTCGTCAGGTAATCGGTGTAGCTCTTTCTCTGAATTCCTACAATATTCGGCATATTCACCGCAATCACCCGTGTCTTCTCAGTCACGCCTCGATTGCCCAAACCAGGACGATCCAGCACCACAACGATCTTCCACAGTGTCGCTGGAACGGTCACTTTATTTTTGCCAATCTCGGTTGCAAAGCCTTTTGTCCCGGTTCCCCCTTTGCCGTTACCACCTGCAATGATATAAAGTTCATTGCCCTTCTGCGCTAGATCTCTGGATAGGTCTTCAAGTTGCAGCCAAGGACCCCCATTGTTGTCTTGCGTCTGCGGCAGAATGTTAGTCATGAAGAAGGTCGCACAGTTGTCGGTCGTACTCCTAGAACGATCCCCTGATCTCGTCATGTGCCCTCGACTAAATCCACTGCCCGTGTAATCATTCGGTCGAACAGCAACGAAGTTCTTGGGTAAGTCAGGATCAGGGCTGAAACTTGAACAGCGATCGACACTGCCCAACCAGAACGAATTCAACTGCCAACTCACCCAATTCGCAATCCGCTTGCTGTTGTTGTAGGACAGAGCATACTGTCGCCGGATCAGGAGATAATCGTCCTCATTCGTAGGATCAGTGGTTGCAGCGCTGGGAGTTCCCATAATCAGGTGAGCGCTACCATTATTCCGAGCCTCAGAAATGCTACTTTGAATGACAATCAGCGCACAAACTAGGATGCTGAAGAACACATAGTAAATTCTTCTAATCTTTGTCGCCTGGAACACATTTATAAACATTTCAAACCCCCTCCCTGAAATGGTTTGCACGGTTATTGTATGGGAATTTGTATAAAACTATGCAAGAAGATGATCGAACTTATGAACTCGTTGCAATGCTGGAAACACTCGTCGAAAATCTCACCTGGATGAGTGAAACCGATGCACCGATTCAGGTCGTTTGTTGGGAGAACCGCACTGCGATCGAGACAAAGGAACAGCTTCTAGAACAAACGAAGCATTCTGCGTCCGCTCCCGTTGAAATAGTGGATTTAGATAAGTTTTTTGCGCCAGTCATTACGGAGCAAGACTGGTTTGGGGATGAAGAGAAGGAAACAGCAGCGAGATATAGATCGCTTCTCTCGGTACTTAAAGAGAAGCTTTCCGATATCAAGGTTTATCGGGTGGGAGAAGTTGAAATCGATGTCTACATTGTTGGGCTAACTGAGGCGAAAACCGTTGTAGGGATCGCGGCTCAGGTTGTAGAAACTTAGAGTTGATGTGCGATCGCGTCTTCTACACAATCATCCTATCGACACTAGGCATCGGAATTCAAGCGGCAAGGGATGACGATAACCGAGGTAATGGTGGCAGCGTTGGAAGCGAGGTTTGGGAGACCGGAGTAATGAGATGTAAGTGGTAAATCAGAAATCTGGTTATCTGGTTCATCAGACATGATGAATTCTCGATCATCCTGACACTCCCGATAACAGTCTGAAAATTGTATTGGTGGACTGAAGCTACTTTACTTTTAGTCAAGCCTCCACTGCTTCACGCTTTTAGATTCACAAGGACAATGAAACCATTCTTTCTCTCACTGACAATTGCCTCGACTCTTCTAGTTCCACTATCTCTGCACTCTTCCACTCTGGCAGAATCGAATTCTGTCTCGGCATCAACGATTAAATCAAGCGAGAAAACTTTCAGCACTCGTAGATTCTCAGTTCGATTCCCGGATCGCTGGATTGTGGGGCAGGGAAGTGGTCGAGTAACGCTCTACAATCAACAGCGACCCAAACGAGGTGGTGGGGGCGCTCCTCCTTTCCTCATCAAAACCGAAATTTACATCGTTCCAGGCAGAATCGATGAAACCTCTGAATCCTCGAACAGAAGGGCTACCAATAGAACAGTCAAAGTTCAGAAGCTGACGATCAACGGTCAAGCTGCTTCCCGTCAATGGTGGGATGAAGGAGAATTCGACTTTCCAAATGGCGTGATCACTTACATTCCACTTAAAAGTAATGAAACGGCTATCCTGGCGAGCTTCTACAGTCCAGAGAACCGAGATGCTGAAAGCGCGATTGTACGGCTTCACAACTCGTTCAAGTTACGCTAATAGCTCCGAATGCGATCGGATGCCAATTAACGAGATCGAACTACATGAGGTTCACAGCAATGAGCCTTACCGTTTCTTGTAACTTAGAAATTCAAATGTGAGATCGCATCCTCCACCTGCTGCTCACTCACCTCTAAATATTTCTGCAATGCCGTCAGCGTCTCATGTCCAGAGACTTCTTGAATTACGCGGCTAAATCTTATAGCAACTCCCCATCTGCATCAACTTCTTCCCGCCGCACGTCCACATACAAGGCAAGATTACTCAAACTCGCGTGTCCCGTTCGAGCCTGAATTCTTCGCAGTGGAACCCCTGCATCATGTAGCTTCGTAATTCCAGTGCGCCTGAAACTGTGTGTCGAAACTCCCCTCCAACCTAAATACTCACAGGCTTCTCTCAGTGCCAAATCTGCGGCTTGTCGTGTTAAATGTCCTTTGTGCCGACCTGGAAACAGATAACCTGAATTGGGCAGTTGAGTTTCCTTAAACAACGCCTGTAATTTTGTTGGAATTTTCACCTCACGAGTTCGCTTAGTCTTCGTGGTCACTCGTCGGAACACAATGCGATCGCCAACCACATCTTGAGCTTCTAATTTGAGCGCTTCACTCACTCGGCAAGAAGTGTAGTAGCAGATCGAGAAAATTAGTCTCATCCTGGGACTCAATCCAGCAAATAAGATTTCAAGTTGATCATCACTGAGTGTTTCTGCCTGTCCGTTGCGATCGACTTTCATAATTTCATTTGACTTGCTCTTTTGCTATTTTAGCAAGTCAATTTTAACCAACTCATAAGGCTTTCAGGAGTTGGGCAAGAAATCAGCCTAAAAACTACCCTTTTATTGAGAATGCCCCTGCCTTATTGCGACTGAAATATAAGGGTCAACTCGGTTAGCTCAGTTAACGCTCGTGGCTCACCTGTCGATCGTGGGCATCCTATTCTCAGCAGGTTAACTCGGTTGTCCTCGATAACAATTTGTTCTTTCAACCATGCCAAAACGACATCAACATATTGTTCCTCATCCTCAAGGGTGGGCAGTAAGGAAAGAGGGGAGTAAGCGGGTGACTGCCATCTTTGACACCCAGGAAGAAGCAATCGAATACGGGCGAGAACTGGCGATTACTCAACGCTGTGAATTGGTGATTTTTAATCGGCAGGGTGTGGAGCGCGATCGCAAGAATTATCGCAAACCTCGATCCCAACGTTTTTATCCCTACTTCATTCCATCAGATAGCGCATCGGACAACTAGAACTATGGGACAACCAATGGTCGGGGCGAAAGTCCCTTTTAGCTGGAAAAACCAGATAAAACGGATCACCCAGGAAACGGGCAAAAGTGAAAGTGACATCGTTCGAGAAGCGCTCGGACAATACCTTGGGCATACTGACCCCGATTCAGTTGAGTCACTGATGAAACGGGTGGCGAACCTGGAGCGGCAGATCAAGAAGCTGGCTCAATTGGTGACGAGTTGAGGGCAACGTAATTGATGCAGAATTACAGTTATGAATAAGAATTTGAAGTCATGACCCAGCCGCACGACGATCACTTTCCCTCACAATGCGATCGCTGTCTCTACAACACTCGCAACCTTCATTTACCCTGTGCGGTTCATCCTGTCAGAATCACCGATAATCAATGCCCTGATTTCAAGTTGGATGCTGCATTGCCAGTCGATGAATTGTGGGAGCCAGAAGGGGCTTCGTATTATGGCGATGAGTTGGTGATCAATCCTGTTCAGCGTTGGACAAGGGAACAGCAGATTGCTTTGTTGAGCTGGCATCCGATGTTTACGGGAAGATGTCCGAATTGTGAGAGAACCATGCTGCAAACTCATCCGGCGCGGGTTCACTGGGACTGTAAGCATTGTGGATGGAAGGATGATTCAGTTTAGATGCTCCAATAAAGCTATGCAGAGATGAAACAGGCAGCTTGAGCAGGAATTTTAGCGTTTAACATACCAGGTCCCGCCTTTCTTAGCTCTCTTAGCTTTCTGCCTTACCTGCTCGAAAAATGTGTTGTCATCATTGTATTCACTGACAATCCATTCGATAAAAGCCTGACTGTATTGCTTTGGAGAACCTGGCACTGAACTTAGATAGTAATAGTCTGGTCGTTTAGTGATATCAAAGATTTTAACGATACACTGAATATCATATTGACTGATAGTTGTACCATTTAATGAAGCATTAACTTGTGCTATCACATCTTTCTGACGATGCGGATGAGTTTTACTAGCGTCTTTCGCTACTTCAATAAGATGAGTTGGTAATCCTTCTGCTCCAGATGTTAAAACGATGTCAGCATTAGAGGGATTTTTAACCAATGCAAGCTTATAACCGATATCTATAGAAAATTCAGAAGGTTTACCAAGGCTGTTGAATTCTTTCTTGAGTTCTGCCTGGAATTTCATTAGATACATGGCAGTATCAGCCCCTATTTGCCGACGAAGAGCTTTATTATTTAAATCAAAATCATCCGGGCTGAAATCATAAACAATTGTCATCATTCCGATTGGAACGCGATCGGAAATAGAAATACCAAACCAAGCATTCAAGTGTTTGTGATAGTTCAGAACACACGACTGAAAAAGAGATAAAATCTCCTTGGGAACTTGACTAATTACTAGATGTGTTGATTCGTCTCTCAATTCTTCAATAAGCTCAATATTTCGACGCACCGGACTTCTCGTATCGATGAAAACCTCATTGAGGCACTTTCTAAGGGAGATAGATCTGGCTTTCTGGGTCTCTTTATTTGAGTAGAAAATAGATGATTTTTTATTGTTGGCTTCATGCAAAATTTTAGCCTTGAGAAGCAGTTCCCAAGCATTACAAATCAAATAGGCAAAAGTCTCAATCCTGTACTTAATTGATAAGCGATTAATAGTTTCCAGAGATAAAACGTACGCCTCGATACTTTTGTCTAATAACTTGCCTTTGAGTCCTGGATTACCACTCTTTCTTTGCATTTCTATTGAGAAGCCTGTCTAACACGCTTGATAAATATTACAGCCATTCTCATTTTTAACTTACTGTATAAATCATTCAGAGTGTAATCAAGAAACTTCAAACTTCTGAAAAAGTGTTCTTCTTAGGTCCTCTATCGTCTCGCAAAGTAAATCTGGCTTACTCTGCAAAAGTTGCTCTCTCTCCAAAGTTCCCCACATTGCACCGATGGAGAAAACGCCAGCACTCTTGGCAGATCGGGTGTCTTTTGCTGCATCTCCAATTGAGATTGCGCTCTTAGCTTCCACGTTCAATTTCTTAAGAGCTAATAAGATTGGCTCTGGATGTGGTTTTTTGTTGGAAGTATCATGATAGCAAACCGTAGCATCAATGTTCCAACCCCATCTTGTTACCACTCGATCACAATAAGGCTGAGGACTGGAAGTAACAATACAGATTGGTAAACCTGCAATTTTAAGATCAGCAAGTAACTCCGTCATTCCTGGATAAGGTAGTAGGCTTGGAATCATCTGATAAACGGATTGCCAATTTCTAGCTCGCCGTTGAGATTCCGCTAACTGAGAATTGATGAGTGTTTGATCGAGATCAATCAAAATAGCCATAGATGAAGTCACAAAAGAGCGTATTAAAAGAGAAGTTCAAACCTGTTTATGTCTTCTAGGAACTGCCAAGGGTGTCCATCAGGATCTTTCTTACTACTCCAGTCACCGAAGTCATCTTTCTTCTTTCTTGTCCGCAAGGTGTTAGTACTTACTTGAAGTCGCATGGCTAACTCTTCTTGGGTAAGGATATCTGAGTCGAGAGAAGTTCCTGTTGTGGACACTTTCATAGTGACACTAGGAGGTTTAGCCTCAGCAGTTTGCTGAGTTGTCTCTTCCAGAAAAGAGAGAGCTAGTTGCCCTGAATCAGCTTTGCGTACAGGAGAGAGTTCTTCCGGTCTAGAACCAACGTTTGTTTTTAGGTATTGTCTAATTAGTGTCTCCGTAACCTGAATAGGAGTTTGACCTTGCATGTGGCATCGTTCTACAAACTGTTCTTGCTCGTTTTTACTCAAAGTTAGATTCAGACTAAACACAGCATCAGCATCAACAGTAGGCTGAACCTCTTCAAGGTCAATCTCATGAGATTTCTCAGAACGAAGCTCAGTTATCTCTTTTTTAGGATCAACGTTGAAGACATACTCTAAGAAATCATCAATCTCATTAGGGTTCCATAATGGAACTGCTTTCTTCTCCTGAATGAGTTTGAGGTTGCCCCTAGATTTATCAGACTGATGATGAGCTGGATAGTTGAGACAAGCTAGCGTTCTGCCCTGCTCAAGACAAAAGCCAGCAGTGTGCATAGTTCCACCCTTTACATCTGTCTCAATAATCAAAACAGCAGAACTTAAAGCACTTTGAAGGCGATCGCGTTCAACAAATGAACTTTTGAAGGGCTTCTGACCTAATTGATACTCGCTAACCAAACATCCACCAGAAGCAACGATTCTATCTGCTAGATCGCGATTTACGGCTGGGTAGATCATATGCAGCCCATGAGCCATGACAGCTACAGTAAATCCTTGAGCGTCTAGACATCCTTCATGGGCTGCCGTATCACAGCCTTCAGCTAAACCACTAACAATAGTCAATCCTTGCTCAGCAAACCTTTTAGCGATTCGTCTTCCACTCTTTCGACCCTGCTCAGTAGGTGAACGAGTTCCAATTACAGCAATTGATTGTTCTGGCTTTAGGGAATCCATGTTGCCTCTAGCATAGAGAATCATGGGGGGATCGGGAATGTTCTTTAGCTTCTCTGGGAATTGAGGCTCGCCAATTCCAATGATGTCAACACCAGCGTTTTCAGCATTAGAGAGCGCTCTGTCGAAATTGAGAAGACCTTGTTCTAGTTGAGCAAGTTCAGGAACTTTTAGATGAGAAACGTTCTTCTTGACCTCTGCTAGGGCATCTCTTAATTCACGCGGATTTGTAGGAGAAAAAGTCAGGCAGCTAAGGAATTGTTGCACTGTTTTTCTGCCAAATCCCGGCAATGAAAGCAATGTGAAGATCAAAGATCTATCAAGTTCCTGATATGTCACGTTTGGGTCTCTACTGCTAGTCTAAAAGCTGTGGCTACACCTAATCTTCTCAGATTTATGACAAATTTGAGAATTCTATGTCCAAGCAGATTCAACATTTTGACTTGAGACATCTCTTACTGTTTGTCCTAATGCAGCACGTTGAACTACTTGAACTCCTGCCTGTTTCAATAGACGCTCACAAGCTATTAAAGAATTGCCTGAAGTTGTAACGTCATCAAGAAGTAATACTTCTCGATTCCCGATTATTTGCAAACTTTTTACTCCAATCGAATTAAGATGAACATCAAGACTTCGATTGCCCCCAGATGAAAGCTTGTCAATTGTAGTGTGACGAATCAAACAAGATGTAGCATCAATTCGACCGAATTTAGCTAGTTCTTGAGCTAGTCGCCGTATGCCCGAATCTACTTTCTCAGAATTGTGCGACGGCACAACAGCGATCGCAAAATTTTGAGAGAGCAGGCCATTGACATGATTAAAGAAAAAATCGATTGACCCTGGTCTATTTTCCTTAATGTCAAGAATTCGCCCACTCCACTTATCGAAGTTAGGATTTTTAGTGCCATCACTTAGCTTATGTGGGTGATAGTTTCCGAAAGAAATAGTTGAGTCCAAATCGTTATAAGCTGGATTTAGAAAAATCATGCTGGCTTATCTCCTTTGTAATTTTTTTCCCATTTGCAAAGTATATGAAATGGGCTTGTCGCTCATTTCAGTATTTTGTCCATTGCAGACATTACTTCTAGTTCACTTAAGAACTACGGATTAGGTTCTGAATGAAATCTGTTCTCTTACCAATTCAGCCCTACCTTTGTATAATAAGCTTCAAAAGCCTTAAAGAAAGGAGGCTAAATTATTATGGACAAACCAATGTTGCATGATCATTAGCAACAAAACGGATCACAGAAATAACATTCAATGCCTTAAGCACGTGAAGTTAGTTTGAAGCTGGAACTTATCCTCCAAATTCAAAAGTAGTTTCTGACATTCAATACGCTTTAATTTTTGAAAGTTACATAAGGCTTATTTTCTTACACTTAAAATATTTACTTGCCTCTCTGCCGTCTCTGAAAATCCCAAGGCTTTTCATGATTACCCTTCCACACACCAAGCTTTTTAGACTTAGCAAGTCCCTCTGACGTTTCCAGCGCTTGTTGATCGCTACAGTTCCGGGAATATCGAGCGTAGTGATAAGCCATCCCAGATCGAACCATCTCCCCATTCACGAAGAATTCCTCATCTGGGTTGCGACTCGCCTTATTTCGCACAAAGAGATCTCCCACGATGCGACCAAAGCGATCGCGCTCTGTCTCAACCAAAATCACATCATTACCAGCCTGCTGGATCAACTGCTGTAATTTAGCTTTCGACTCCATTCCCAGTGGTTGTGATTTCTCCGGTGCATCAATCCCGCAGAGTCTGACCATTTCGCCATTTGCAAGTTTGATTGTGTCGCCATCAAGAACTCGATCAGCTTTGAGATGCTTGCTCGATCGATCCGCATTAGGACGACTCACATAATTAGAATTCGCTTGATCGTAGTCTACACGGGCATTAGCGGAATCCTGTTGTTTATTCCATGCCATCACGCCAAGGACAGCGATCGCCACAAGGGGCAAGGAATTCATTAAAGCTTTACTGATTTTGCGTATTTTCACAGTTCTGCGATCTGGGCGTTGGTGAATATAGGTTTCAGGATTCCCAGTGATTCATGGGAAGGTTAACCTTACTCAGTTGATTCAAGTTCATGAACGTTAGAAAAATTGCAGCTCTAACAGGTCTCGCACTCTCGACATTGCCTGCTCTTGCTTCCGGTGCATCAGCGCAGATGTACAACGGGAACGACGTTTTCAAAGTCGAGCGCAACGGGCAGGCAATCGTCTACATTGGCGAACAAACTCCTGGTGCGGATGTGCCCGTTACTTTCATCGGTGCTGACCGAACTCGAAGAGTGAGCGCGAACGCTTGCGGACTCATTATTCTCCGAAGCTCTCCTACGGCTCCGTTATCTGGCTTGAAATCGGTGGATGGCGTGACGATCAATCAAGCAACGCTTCCGACTCGTCTGATTCCTCGTTGTCTAGATGGGACATTGGAAGAACCACGCACCGCAGATTTCAAAACGGCAACCGGAGATGTCGTAATTGTCAAGACTCCCAACACTTCCTACAACGCAACCTATACGGCTGATGTAATCCGGAATATTCGGGCTAACGCTTGCGGATTTGCTACTCTGCGCGGAAGTACCAGCGCCCCATTGATGGGAACAACCCAAGTGAAAATTGGCAACGATACACCCACCACAATCAGCGCAATTCCGATCACGATGAATGAGCCGATTTGCAGAAATGGCACGTTGTTTACTCCAACCGGAATGAGCCAATAACTTGATTCGTTGCTTTTCATCTCTGCCCCTGTTGCCAGGGGTTTCTTTTTTTGTGAGGAACTATGAAACGATGGCTTAAATTTGCAGCGATCGCGCTCTCAATTACAGCGTTGATTACGACTGCCACACCCGCCCAAGCATCTCAGCAAGGACGAATTTACAAAGACCAATCCGGCGCAATTTTCATCTATGGCTTACAACCAGGACAGCAAATCGAAACAGGTCGAGACTTTCCCCCGGCACGATTCATCACCTCAAATGCTTGTGGCTTGCTCACAGTCCGTCGCTCTAAAACTCAAGCAGTCGGACGGATTCGAGTGGAAGGGCAAGTTTTGAGTGATGCCACTCTACCGACGCAGCTCCTACCCAGTTGCAAGGATGGGCAGTTGGCAGAACCACGATCGCAACCGTTTAGGACTGCCGCGGGTGATGTCGTTATCCCACTTGCACCGAATCGCCGCTATCAGGTTTCAATGCTCGATCGCCGTTCACTCAGAAGCATTAAAGCGAACGCCTGTGGATTTGTGAGGCTTCCGAGCGATTCTTTGGGCAGTCAGCCTTTACTACCAACGACATCTGGCACAGTGGCGCGATTTGCGATCGCAGACTTGCCTACTGGGGAGCAGATTCTCTGTCAGCGTCGGCAGTTCTACAGACCTGGGAGCTTCCCGCCCCCACTCGCTTCAGCAATGAGCAATCAAACGATTGTCGATGATGGAGGAACCGCAGGAAGTGGAGGAACCGCAGGAAGTGGAGGAACCGCAGGAGGAGGACAGACACCACCACCGCAAAACACACCACCAACAATTAGCGGGATTCCAGATCGAATCGAGCTAAGAGGCAATAGTAGTACGATTAGCTTTTCTGTATCTGATCCTAATGCGATCGTTTCTGTTCGATCGTTGAATCCTAGTGCAATTCAATCTGCTGTTTTGGGTGGCTCTGGTGCAAATCGCACACTAACAATTACACCTGTTAGCGGCTATCAGGGATCAGCCTCGATTGAAATTACTGCCACGAGCAACGGGGCAGCAAGCTCTAAGTTCATGCTCGTTTCGCTTGAAAGCGGTGTGTTCTTAACGTTTTGTCGAACTCCAAACGGATTTCGTGCAGATACTCTAAGTCCTAATCGAAGCTACATACTTGGTTTTGATGATTGGTCAGACTCTTATTCTGGAGTTGCAGATAGTTCCGGTACTGTTGAGTTTAATGTCAACCCTGCGCCTGATAACGAGTGGTCTGACGGTGATCGAAACATCTATGTTTTCAATCAGAACTATGACATAGTTCGACAAGCTCCATTGCCAACAGTTGGAAACTGTTAAGTCTTGAGGAGTTTTGAACGATGAGAAAATTAGCGGCGATCGCTACTTTCACAGCAATGAGTTTGTTTGCTGCTCCAACCTTGGCGACTGAACAAGGGAGAATTTTCAAGGATAAATCGGGGACTGTCTTCATTTATGGGCTACAACCTTTCCAGCAGGTGCAAGCTTCACGCGATGAAACAGCAATGAAAACATTAAGCCCGAACGCTTGCGGTTTGCTAATCATTCGAGATGTGACCCATACGATCGCAGTCGAAGATATCGGCATCAATCCGGCTCAGTTACCTGTGGAACTTTTGCCACCTTGCCGAAATGGTCAGTTAGCAGAATCGCGACCTCTACTGTTCAAAACTCCAGATGGCATTGTCGTATTACCCAAACCTGTGAATCGCTGGTATAACGTCATTTACTTGAATCAGCGACACCAGAGGAATCTAAAAGCAAATGCCTGTGGCTTCATCCGGCTATCCGGTACAAGCTTGGGTGCAAAGCCACTATTACCCACGATCAACGGCAAGATTGCCAGATTTGCGATCGCGGATTTGCCCACGTCAGAACGGCTTCTCTGCCAGAGAGGACAACTCTACAAAGCTGCGAGTTTTCCGCCCCCGTTAGCGACTCCAATGAGCAATCAAGCGATTGTCGATACACCTCCACCCCCACAGCCACCCACAATTACGGTCGGTGCAACGAGTTCACCGTGGAATCTGGTATCGGGACTAGGAGAGAGGAAGATTCCTTTTACGATCGCTGATCCAGATACACCCCTGGCTTACCTCACCGTTTCAACCAATGCGAATAAGCTCCTTCCTGCCGTGTTTGAATCCGCAACTCTAAGCGGCACTGGCACAAATCGGACACTGACAATCAAGCCCAAAGATGTGAATGCAAATAGTCTGATTCAAATTAGTGTGAGCGATGGAACTCATACAACTTCAGCCACATTCACGATCTCAATGCAAGCTACACCTGCCCCTGTAGGCTCACAATGCAGAAACGCGAATGGAACCGTGACTGTGAGGCAGTTAAAACCATCGACGCAATACGCTCTAAGATTCGTATCCAGCACTTTATTCACGCTTCGGACGACTAGCAACGCTCAAGGACAGGTGACATTCACAAACAACTATCCAGCAAATATGATCGGCTATCTCACTCTGACCACAAATACTGAACCGATTCGATCATTCATGCCGTCCCAGCTTCCAAGATGCTAATTCTCACCCGCCCCTAGAACAATCAATTTGATTTTCATCATCTGCGATCGCAGTCTTGCCCATTCCCGAAAGGTCTGGGCTTTTTGTTTGTCTAATGCGTTCAGATTGCCTAAGAACTGCGTCGTTTCTCCATTCCCTAATCTGTAGTCAAGTTCAATCAATCGATGCTGTAGAGCCTGTCTGCGAGCGATTTCCTGAGAGATTTGGAATTCACGACGAGTCTGATCGAAGTCGAGAACCTGAAGGATGACAGTCTCACGCAGTTTCGCCGCAATTTCACCCCGCTTATTTTGAATCTCGGCAAGTTTCACCTGCAAATCTCCGATCGCGATCGCCCGACTCTGAGCGGCTGAATCTCCCCCAGTTGCGTTTCTGAACAGTGGCACACCGACAAGCGAGAGAATTTCATTCACCGAACTGAGCGTGTTACCGAAGAACAAATCGCCAATTCGATTGATTAAGCCTCGTTTCCTCGCTGGCTGACCCGCGACGGTCGGAACCTCCTCGACTTTGAGCCAGGACTGCACCAAGGGTTCAAACACTCCTAATCGAACCGTGGCTTGGTTGTTTCGTTTCGCCTCATCGACTTTTTGTTCGATCACTTGCACCCGTTCATCGATCGCTTTGAGTTCCGGGGAAGACTCGATCGCTTTTTGCTGCAATTGCTGGATGCAGGAATTCGACATATCCAGGCAGGGTAAATCGCCCAGTATCCCTTTCCACAAGTCATCATTAATTCGCATCTGAATTAGGCGATCAAGGGAGTCTCCAGCCGGATTTAGCGGGTTCTCATCGGCTTTGAGTGCATCGGGGTCTTCAGTCTTTTTCTCGCTCGACTCTTCTGGCTCTGACTCTTCATCGCTCAGAATTTGGGGATTGGAAGGGGAGCGTTTCTGGCTTTGTGTCGTCTGAATTGCCGGAACTGATTTGCTTTGAGCGAGGGACGTTTCGCAGATCACCGACAATAAGAGTAAGTTCAACAGTGAGAATTTGATTATTCTGACCTTTCCATCGAACCCGTTGAACTTTGGCATTGTAGGCACTCTTGACGATCGATAAGTTTGTAAGCTGTGTTTCTAAGTTCTGTAACTGCACATTCACTTGAGCGAGTTGGAATGTGCGATCGCGCTCTTGCTGCTCGTATTCCTGTAACTGCCTCTGATATTCTTGCTGCTGCCGTTCAATATCGATGCTGCGTTTGCTGACTTCCAATGAGTGTTCGTACTGCCGATATTGGTAGTTTTCCTTAGCTCGATCAAGTTTTGCCCGTGAGAGTTCTAATTCAGCCTTGGCTTGTTTAACATCCCGCTCTCGTTGCCGTAACTTCTCCTGTTCGTGAGGCAGAGTGCTAGGGGGAAGTTCATTCGGATTCATGCCCTGCAACAAATCAATCTTGCGCTGCTGTCGGCTCCATTCCTGCTCGACTTGCTGAAGGATGACTTGCTTGCGATCGATTTCTGCCTCTTCCTCTAGAAACGATGGCGTTGGAAGGTTGGCGATATCTGACGCGGATTTAGGCGGAAGGGGTTTGATTAGCGCTTGTTTGAGTCGATCGAGTTGGATCAAGACTTGGGCTTTCTGCGCTTCTAATCGTTGTCTTTCACGAGTGCGATCGCTCAATACTTGACCCATCACAACGACATCACCTTCACGGACTTTCAAATCCTCTGGCGCAGATAGGCTCAATTCCAGGGTGAAGCGCTTTGTTCGGGTGTCGGGAGTGGGTGAAGCTGTGGGACTGGGGATGACAGAAGGGCTTGGGGTAGGCGTTGGGTTTTGTGCTTGCGCGGTACAGCTACAGAGGAGGAAACTGAGTAAGAATAAACGTTTCATGCGAACGAGGGCGATCACTTAAAGTAGTGTGCCCTCGGTAGTCCTGAACCTATTTGCGATCAAGCAAGGGTGCAGGTGGAAGAGACTGATGCCGGGGGTTGCCCTCTAATTGAAATTGAATTCCAGCAGGGGTAAGGTCGAGAGACACTTTGAAGGCGTAGCCTGCGATCGTTAATCCTGTACTCAAAGCGAGGATCGCCACAATCAGCCAGATTCGCGGGTCACGGGGTTGAGGAAATCGGGAATTCACGCTAAGATTCATGCAAAAGGACGGTCATTGAGACCGGACGAAATGACTAATTGAGCGGTTCACCCTAAGTCTTGCCGGACAGGTGAACTGCTTTTTAGTGTGACATAATTCTTGTAAAAATCAAGGCTAATTCTTAATTTTCTAGGTTCGTTCAGAGTTCGTTTAGAGTTCACTTGGACTCTCTGTTTCGTATTTCTCCGGAATGCCCGGGTTTTCTGGCGACCCTTCCGAACGTGTGCGGAGATTTGTGTGCACATTTCGAGAATCAACCTAATTTACAGATTCTCAGAATCAAGACAGCGCAAACCTTTGTACATTTATACAAAGGTTTCACTTGATTGATTAAAACGTCAATTGAAAAGCTATACGATTGCAGATCGCAGATTGCAGATTGCATCAACAATTCAAAATCCCAATAAATTTATTGCGTACAAACTGGTTTTGTTTATATTAAAAAAATTATAAAAATGCTCTTAGTTACTAAAACTATAAAAATTGTTTTTTCTAATAAAACTATTGTGGTCTAGGGCTAATCACTTTCAATGTCAGTGTTCCTGTTCCGTACTGGTCGGTCATTTCGCCTAGAACCTGTTCCACCAGATGAAAGGAATAATTCACGCTTGTTCCTGCCGTTTGTGCAGATATATAACGATTTGGCACAACTGGGAGCCGAACATTTTCAGGCAGGTCAACGGAGATCGAACCGCTCACAAGAATTAACGCATTCGGATAAGTTCCAGCAATTTCTGAGAGCTTTTGTACTATTGGCTCATCTACAAGTGAAACGCTCTGAATCTGCGTAGTGGCTGAACTTCCAACCGCAGGCGCAATTCGTTCTGTTAAAATCTGCTGTCCTGTTTTGTAGATGCCTCTGGAATCGAGCAGGATGAATTGATCACCTTCATTCGCAACGATAAAATAGCGCCCGTCTGCACGAGTACGATCGCTACTCCAAATCCCTTTTACGTCCGCCCAAACGTGATGAGTCGGGGATTTCTTGTTGTAAACCTCGATCGCTCCATCCGTCATGCCCAGAGCGGTTGTGATCTGCTGGGTGAGTCCGCCACTGCTTCCAAGGTGTAACCCCACAACGAGAAGCGCGATCGCAGTCACCAACACCCAATACTCGCTCGGTTCCCCGGTCGTGATTCTGCGCTTCGGATTGCTCACACTCCAGCACCAAGCAGGGATGGGATAGAACCACTGAACGCCCTTGACGGTGAAGCAGTCAGCAATGCAGGTTAGCAGGTGTCCGAGTGGCAGAGCAGACCAGATGAGGAGATTGTTAGCGAAGTAGCCGATGGGGAGTGCGATCGCGCAAAGTAATCCAGTCGCTAACAGACTGTGCGTGATCGTCCGATGCGGGAATCTTGCCTCCAGCCATCGACTGACCGGAAAGAAAATTTGCCCGATGTAACTTGTGCTGGTGTCCAAGTCTGGAAGCTGCGACCCGATTAGCGATAGGAAGAGTGCTAGGGGGTCAGCGGTTCCGAGAATTAGGGAAGTGCCTGCGGTTGCGATCGCGGCATGGGTGACGGACATCATAGAGTGCAAGAGTTCTGAAACTTACTGCTATGTTGCCCTTAATATCTGCATTTCAATGTCTATGATTCTTGTTCGGACAGTAAGGCAAGCTTCTTCTCGAACTCAGTATCAAATTGTGCTTCTTTCCAGTTGTTGGCAAGTATGATTTCATCTGGATCTAATCCAGTTACACATATAAAGTTCGTTTTATTATTAAATGTTGCTCCACCGAATTTCGCTCCATCAAGCTGTGCACAGCAAAAAATTGTTCCATTAAGTTTTGCTCCTCGAAAATCTGCTCCTCTTAAATCTGCACCATCCAAATTTGACTGACGCAAATCTGATCCTTTAAAGATTGCATCACTCATCTTTGCATTAGTTAATACAGTTAAGTACATCTCTACTGCTGACAAATCCTCTCCCTTTAGAACTGCGGATGTCAGGTCTGCCATGAATAAATCTGCTCCTTGCCAGATTACTGATTTAAATTCGGTTCCACTCATCGTTGCTCCATGTAGTCTCGCGCCACGCAGATTCACCTTACGTAGATAAGCTTGACTCAATTTAGCTTCACTCAAATTTGCTTCGCTCAGATCCACCTCATTCAGCTTGACTTCACGCAAGTCTGCTTTGACTAGATGTGCATTTCTCAAGTTTGACTGTTTATCTAAAGTTCCTTGTAGAACAACTCCTACTAGATAAACGTTGTATAAATTGATTGGCTCCTCACCATCTTCCACATCCCTTCGTCCTATAACAGTCAATACAGCTTGAACATCTTTTGTAACTCGAACTATTGAAGTTTCTGGTATAGGCGCTGTCTGCTCGGTACCATTAGAGTCACTCGCCCTTAACCGAGGTGACCTCTCCTGAATAAAGGATATTAAGATCTCTATGATTGTCCAGCGATCTTTCCCTGAATCTTTAGCAATTCGACCTAGTGAATAAATTGCTCCAAGTCGGACTTCAAACTTATCACTGCCTAACTGAGTAATTGCTTGAGTAAATCGCTCTGTAACCTGCTTCTCCTGTATAGCTTCCAAGTTTTTTTGAGCTATTTCCTGTGTAGCTTCTAAGTCTTTTTGAGCTAATTCAACACTTTTTTGGGTCGATCTTAAATTCTGTATTGACACCCAAGCAGTTACCAATAAAAGCAGTCCACCGACTGCTTGAATCGCGCTTCCCGTGATCGAATTTTCTAGGGTGAGCCGATCCTTCTCCAGCGAAATCAAGTCCTTTTCCAGAGAGAGCTTATCTTTCGCAAATTTATCTTTATCAAGCGCATCAATTTGTTTTTGCAACAATTGGCTCTGCTGTCGGAGGTTGCTTACTTTTTCATACTGAATGTTGTACCAGTCACCTCCCAAAAATAATCCTAAGACTCCGCCCAAAATTGCGACACTAAACCACTTGTGATTCCGTACCCAGTCTAAATATTGACCCATCTATGAGCAATCCTTTCAGCCACCCCATATCGAATACAGTGGTAGATTCGCACAAATCGGAATACGTAAATCTTGAGTTTATGACATTACTGCTCAACTCTCTCCAATTGACGCTCCAACAATTCAAGAATCTCAGTCCTAACCGACTCCGGTAGCTTCTCCCACCGATCGCTATTCGCAAACAGCACGACAACGCGATCGGCAAAGACTGCAAAATCCTCAAATCCATACTCATCAAACTTCTTCAGCAACAAATCCAACGTTTTCATTGCCCCAACTTCCTCCTCGTCCCCGAAACTCTACCCAACTGCTTCAACGCCATTCCCACGGTCAAACACACTCCACCAGCAATGTAGAGTCCCTTATTGTTGGTTCCCAGTCCCACAAATCGCACCACTGCAAATGAGAACAATGCAGCGACCAGAATCGGCATAATCACAATTCCCTGAGTGTGTTCCACTTTGTCTTGCTTCATGCCCAACTTCTCGCGTTGGATCACCTTCCGCGCAATCATCGGGTTTCGTCCCGCAAGTGGCTGCAATTCCGCAATTCTAGACTGATCAATCTGTAAACCGAGCCGTTGTGCCTCTGATGTCATCACATTACGAATATGAGCATCCGAAGGCAGTTCTAGCTCGACTTCCAGCATTCGGAGAAACACATCGCGACCGGGATTAATCGGACTGAAAGCAACAACTTTCACGCCGGATGAGATCGCATCTTCCAACCAATATCGAATACTCGCCGGAAGTCGTTTCGCTTCGGGCAGGATAAACAACCAATCCTCACAAGCATTCGAGAGAATCTCGTCCTTCATCTCCTCGACATTCATCGGCTTGAACTTACCTTCACCAACCTCGATTTCGGTCGGTACATCGACCTGTTCTGCCAGCGACTTGAAGAAGGTTTTCGTTGCACCTTTATAGGTTTCGGTGGCGCAGGTGAATTCACCCTCGAAACGATCACGAACTGCAACCGCGAGATCATCGACCCCTGATCCCGTCTCTCCAATGACAAGAACGCTGTGACCGGATTCGATCACAGCACACACCTTATTTAGAGCATCTTCATCTACGCCACTTGTCGGCTCTGGCGAATTTGGCTGAGTAGCTTGTCTGCGATCGCACTGGGGTGAAAATTTGGGCGAATTGCCTCCTCACTGCGTTCTACCTGTTTTCTGAGGTCATCGGGTAAGCCGTCCTTCGTCATGCGGTTGGCAACTTCTCGCACGATCGCGGGTCGCATCAGTAGCTCGGAGGTCTTCAGTTCTGCGGCTTCCCGGAAAATCTGCTTGCCCAAGTCGTTCTCGATCGTCGGCTCCTCCAGTGTCGGAATCGGTTCTGCCAGGTCGCCTCCTTCCACTGCTGCAAGATTGGCTGACTCTATCGGAGCAAGTTCGCCACCTTCACTATCAACAAATCCATCCATTTCGCCCGTTTCTCGAATGTGTTGATCGAGTCGCTTCATCCGATCAAATTGCGATTGGTCGAGGTAGGCTTTTCCTTTCGCATCCTTATGAGCTTTGATGCCCAAGAACTTAATTCGCTCGTAGTAAGCGGCAGATTTAATATCAAATTCTCGTTGAACTTCGTCCGGTCGGTACTGCATCTCAGTGGTGAAATTCTGGTCAACAGCGGCGGAATTCTGGTCAGTCATAGCGGAAAACTTTTGAATCAACTGCACATATTATGCGAACTTCGTAGAAATTTTTCTGTCCGAGACTTCACCGGAATTCCGGTCAGCCACCGTAAAGAGTTGATGAAGACCGGAAATCCACAGTCATCAGAATTGAGCGGAGAAAGGTCGATCTTTCCACAATGAAGCTATTCACATGAATCCAGCTTATCTATCAGGAGCTTGTCAGATTCTGCCGATTATTCCTAACATCCTCTTCACCAACTGGAGCGATCAGAACTGGCATCCAGACGATGAGAAGTGCCGATAAGAAAATTGCCGTCGAGGGATTCATCTTCGCGCTCTTGATGAAATAACGCTGCTCTCTATCAACCAACCGAGACTCAATCTCGCCTGAGACGTGAAGATTTCGGGTCTGTCGCCGCACCTGTTCATAAGTGAGACCGGAGCGTTCAACTAACTCGTTGCGGGTGAGTCCGTCTGTCTCGGTGAGAACTGCCAGAATGCGCGATCTCGTTTTCTTGCCCTGTTTAGTTTGTTCGTGTATCGACAGCATGAAGTAGTACAAAACTGTTGCTGTCAGATTGCCCGATGGAAGGAAAGAGATCGACAAAAAAGAGTTAGTTTCTCCGTTTGAGAGAACCGTCTTTGTTGAATTTGTCGCAGTCGCGATTGCTCTTCGTCCCACCCGGCATCGTAGTCTCACACAAGTAGGATTTTCTTAACTGTGTATCACTTAATTGTTTGGCATCTAATTTAGCGTTCTTTAAATTTGCGTAGCCCAAATTTGCATTTGTTAAGTCAGTACTTCGTAAGTCAACACCTCGTAAGTCGGAAAAGCTCAGATTAGCGCCACTAAGCTCAGCCGTCTTTAGAGATGAATTCTGCAAATCAGCAAATCGCAAATCAGCACTACGCAGGTCAGCACGTCTTAGCGAGAGGACTGATCCCTTGCCTGCTCGACTAGAAGAATCGATAAGCTGTGCCTCATGCAAAAATTTCAGCAGTATACCTTTCCGCTCTTCATCTAGTTCTCGCAGTGTAGAGAGTGTTCTAGCATTAGCAATACTGCGTACCTCACTCCCCTTCTTGGATTGAGCCAACCCTTCATCTGAAAGTAAGGTAGTCATGTGTTCAAAGTAGTTTTTCAGCACTTCTCCTTTGTAGCGGAGATCGGTAAGCGATTGGTCGTTTTTATAGCGGAGATCGGCGAGCGTTTGATCATTTTTGCGTCGAAGATCCTCGTTCTTTCGGTCTCTTTCTGCTGCTACCTCATTTAAGACATAACCACCAACTAATAGCGCTGTAGGAACAATAAGAAGTTGCATGATATCCCACAGTGTTTTTCCACGGAATCCAGTTGATTCCCATAGTCGTACAACAATGTGTTTCTGAACCTTACTCAAACTGGATGGATCATTACTAGTATTGCTCATCGGTGAGGATATCTCCCAAGACTTACTACTTAAAATACATGGAATTTTCCTTGTAAAAAATTAAGAATTTAAGAAATTAGGAGTAGGTATAGCGTCAGCTACATAATCGCTTTACAAGCGTTTTAAGCAGTGTCACGAGTAGCTATCACTTACGCTCATCTCTTCAATAGCCTGTTCAAGCATCGCCCGCATTTCCCCCAGCCCTCTGGAAACTGCCGACAAGCAATATACTCCACTCTTTTGCTCTCACACTGACAGGCTTCCGGTTTTGATGACACCCACTCGCGATCGCACTCCCGACAATGACAAAGAATGTTGTGTCGATCAGCTCCCTGAATCGCTGCCTCCCACTGACGCAGTTCCTCTGGTGTGAGTTGTCGCGGAATTTCTGACATCGTATGAGCCTCAAAGCTAATGGAAGATGCAGGTGTAGGAGCAGTTCTAACACTGCTTCTACACCTGCCTTAAACATTAAGCCGAAATTTAGGACTAACGGGCGCGATAGGTGCAAACTCGTCCGAGCATTTTCTGGGTTGCTTCAGATTGAGGTTTCATGAACGGACCGAAAACAGTCCCATCTGGACCAGCAACCTGAAAACGACCATCACAAGGAGTGTAAGCAAATGGGCGGTCTTTGCCGATTTGATAAACGAAAAAGTAACCCCTGCTGCGTTGATCCAAATTAATTGAATCCAAATTGAGGTAAACTTTCTCGCCAGTAGAAGCAACTCCTTGATACTCCCATCGTGCAGGAGCAGCGTTCACAGACACAGATGTAGAAGCAATTCCAAGCGTGGTAAGGACAGCGATCGTAGATGCCATTCGTTTTAGCATTATCTAAATCCTTTCACTGAGTGATTGACTTGTGCTGATTCTTGCAAGACTTGTAGCACCTTGTAAGCTTCACTCTAAAAGATTCTTATTTCGGAGATAAAAGTAGTTGAGACACAATTTCAGAATAAAGGAGTATGGGCACGATCAGGAGCGTCCTGTACATTGGAGAATTTTGAATCGTTCATCCTAGCGACAGCCTCAAGGTCAAAACGGGAGATCGTAGTCGGCTGCTCCTTCGTTAGAACCGTTCATAACTCTGAGCCATATTCGGAATCAAGAAGCAATAGATCAGCTATTTTAAGTTTCACTGCATTTCATCAGCATTTCCAAATGTCGATCGATTTCCTTCAACCGATCGCGTCGATACTTCTGTCGTTTCGCCTCCTGATGCTCCGGGCTACCCTCCTCACCGATATAGCAAGACTTGACCTTTCCCCTAGAACGTTTCGAGTCGAACATCGCCTGCGTACTCCGCCACCAAGCTTGTCGAAACTGGCGACCCTTCACCTTCCCAGTTTCAATCCAGCAATGTTCCGGTGCAATTGTCCCCTCTGCTCTGAGGGTGTCCCGTTCTATCTCCAGTCGTGCGATCGCATCCTGGATAATGTCCGCCTGATTGCCTTTCACTTTCACCCTGGCACGTTCTAGGGGAAGAATTCGATCTGGCGAAACGTCGGTCTGGTGCATCTCTCCAGCTTCAAGGTATCGAACTCGAACACAGCCGGAGTCATTTTGTACGATCACTAATCCAACCCGCACTTTTTGCGATCGCTCTCCTGTTGAAAATCGAATTGTTTTCGGTTCAATGTCGCACATTGCAAACCTCGAAGCTTTCAAATTGAGCAGGTCTGGAAATAGCGAAAGTTGTTCACCCTGATAAAAGCGTTTGACTTTTGGCATTTCGGTTTAACTGTCATTCACTTCATTGAGCTTCTCTAAGGGTTTCGCAATATGTAAACGAGCCTCCGAGCCAAAGAATTCAAGATTAAATGCAAGCTGATCGAGTAGAGCAGGTGGATTATTCCTCTCACTCTTCATATCCCCCCCCAATGTGTAAAATTTCCTTTCCTCACTGAGTTCTAGCGATTTTGGTGGATCTTCAGGATCAGGCTCAGAGATCGCTGTAATTGTCTCTGGCTGGGCTGTTTTACACGATCTTGATTGATAGTGGATGGGATGCCAGAGTTCGAGGTGGTTGTAGAGGGTTCGGGTACTGATTCCCTCAGCAGCAATTAATTTCGCTCTAGCAGTTGCAGTTGAGGGGAACTGCCCTTCCTGTTCCAAGCGAGAAACAACAGCCTTAATTCGTCTCTGAGCATCTTCTGAGCGCAGAACATTGAACGGGACAACCTTTTCACCTTCATCACCGTGGGCATTCCCTAATCGCTTCGGATCGCTCCCTAATGCCCAGTAGTAGTTCTCGGCTGACCTTGCCCAAACCGTCGATCGCATTCTGATCTCATGTTGGTGCTGACACCATTCCTCGTAGCCTGGTAAGTTCGTCGCAGTTTCTAGAACGTATTGAGCGAGGGCATCCCCTTTCAGTCCCTCAAAAACGACTCCATGACAAGCGATCGTCTTCAATAAGTGATTTGTTTGCCCGTAGCCAGTCCAACCCTCTTGAATCTCAGCCCGTAAGTCCTGGAGCCAGTCTTCGACGATCGTGGTGTGGCGCTTCCGTCGATTGCGGTTATTCGTTCGGGAGATCGCGATCGCACTCGTCAATTCAGAGAGATCCTGTCCCGCTGCCGCAATGTCCCACTGCTGAAAGAATTGTCCTAAATCGTGGCTAATTGGGTTGTAGTCGTCATCCAGCAGGCAAGACCCTGAATTGGGCTGCAAGGGTAGTCGGTGGGCGTTGTACTCGGTATAAGTGCCGGGGATGGCATAAGCCTTACAGTTCGGAAAAACTTCGAGTTGTCCTGGTGCGATCGTTAATCCCTGCGCTTCTAAACATTGCTTGATCGCCTGAGCTAATCCAAACGTTTGAACCGCATGAGGCAATGGAATGTAGAGGTGAAGTCCTTCTGACCAACTAGATCGAATAAGAATCGTGCGGCAAATCCC